>JBKJVY010000025.1:0-9231 GCA_046717185.1 Thermoanaerobaculia bacterium | reverse complement strand
GACGGCCTGGTGGATCCCGGGGAGGGGCAGGGTGATCGTGGCCTCCCCCGCGGGCGTCTTCAGCCGGAAGCGCGTCTCGGTCTCCCCCTGCTGGAAGGCCTCGCCCCGCACGTCCGCTTTCGCGAATCGGGCGAATCGGAGCGACCTTCCCTTCCAGCGCGAGGCGATTGCCGCGACGCGCGCGTCGTCCGCGTTCGCCACGAAGGTCCCGTCCGCCTTCAACCCGTCCAGGATCTCCGCCTTCGCCCGCGCGACATCGTCGATCGAGTCGAAGAAGGCGAGGTGGGCGGGCGCGACGTTCGTGATCGTCGCCACGTCCGGCTCGAACGACCGGGACAGCCTGGAGAGCTCCCCCTTCGCGCTCATCCCCATCTCGCCGACCATCCAGTCGGGAACGCGGGGCAGGTTCAACACCGACATCGGGAAGCCGACCGCGCTGTTCTGGTTGCCCGGCGTCCGCTCGACGGCGAAGCGGCGGGAAAGGATCGCGGTGGTGAACTCCTTCGTCGTCGTCTTGCCGGAGGAGCCGGTGATCGCCGCCAGGCGGAAGCCCGCCCGTTTCTTGACGAGGACTGCCAGCGCGGAAAGCGCCGCCGCCGCGTCGGGCGCCGTGATGACCGGGCACCCCTCCGGAAGCGCGGCCGGCACCCGCTCGCCGAGCACCGCGCGCGCCCCGCGCGAGACCGCTTCGGCGGCGAAGTCGTGCCCGTCCACGCGCGCGCCCTTCAGGGCGATGAAGAGGAGGCCCGGTCGCGCAGCCCGCGAGTCGACCGCGACGCCGGAGAGGTCGACGTCCGAGGCTCCGGCGGGAGGCGTTCGGCCCGCCGCGACGGCCACGTCGGTGAGAGTGAAGTGCATCGCCGTTCGACTTTGCCTAACTTATCGCTTCGACGCGAACTCGGCCGCAACTTCGCGGTCGTCGAACGGAAGGGAGCGGTCCCCCACCACCTGCACGATCTCGTGGCCCTTTCCCGCGATCACGACGACGGTGCCCGGATCGGCAAGGTCGATCGCCGTCCGGATCGCTTCGCGGCGGTCCGGCACTTTCCGGTAATTCGTCGCGCCCGACGCGATCAAACCCTCCTCGACTTCGGCGAGAATCGCCTGCGGGTCTTCCGAGCGCGGGTTGTCGGACGTCGCGATCGCGATGTCGGAGAGCGAGCCCGCGAGTCGCCCCATCGGCGCGCGCTTGCCGCGGTCCCGGTCCCCTCCGCACCCGAAGACGAGGACGATCTTCCGGTCGGTCAGGTCCCGTACCGCGCGGAGGAGACGCTCGAGCGCGTCCTCGGTGTGCGCGTAATCCACGAGGATCGTGTAGGGCTGTCCGGTGGCCACCCGATCGAGCCGTCCGGGAACGCGGGTGACCGACGCGACGCCCGCCGCAATCTCGCCTTCTTCGAGCCCGAGCGCGAGGCCCGCCGCCGCGGCGGCGAGAAGATTGTCGGCGTTGAAGCGGCCGAGGAGGGAGGACGAGATCTGGAAGCGCCCGCCGGCGTGCACGATGTCGAGGGACGTCGCCCGCAAGTCGCAGACGATGCTCTCGGCGCGAACGTCGGCGGCGCCGGTCGAGGAGAACGTGACGACGGGGGGCGCAACCTCTTTCGCGAGACGCCGTCCCCACGGATCTCCGACGTTGACGACGGCTGCGGCGCCCGGCTTGCGGAGCGCGAAGAGCTTCTTCTTCGCTTCGAAGTACGTGTCCAGGTCGCCATGGAAGTCGAGGTGATCGCGGGTCAGGTTCGTGAAGACGGCGACGTCGAATCGGGTTCCCGCGACCCGGTCGAGAGCGAGCGCGTGCGAGGAGACCTCCATCGCCGCGGCCGGAGTGCCCTCCGCGACCATCTCGGCGAGAAGCGCCTGGAGGAGCGGCGCCTCGGGCGTGGTGTGCCGGGCGGGAATCTCCCGCCGGCCGGTCCGGTAGGCCACCGTTCCGAGAAATCCCGCCCGGCCGTGGCGGCGCGCGAGCACACCTTCGAGCAGCATTGCGGTCGTCGTCTTTCCGTTCGTTCCGGTCACCCCCGCGAGCACGAGCTTCTCGGACGGGTTTCCCGCGAGCCGCGCCGCGAGCTGGCCGAGGAGCCGCCGCGGCTCTCGAACCCGCACCCAGGGTACGGGGAACTCCTCCGGCGCGGGACGATCCGAAACGACCGCGGCCGCGCCCCGGGCGGCGGCTTCGCGCGCGTGCGCCCAGCCGTCCTCCTTCTCGCCGCGGAGCGCGACGAAGATCTGCCCGGGCCCGACCGTTCTCGAGTCGGCCGAGATCCCGGCGATCTCCCGATCGCTGGCGGCGGGCGGGAAGCTCGAGTCCGGCGCGGCCGACAGGAGCTCCACCAGGGTCACGGAGCCGGTGGCGGAGAAGAGAGCTCGTCCGCCCGGCGCCCCGGTCCCGGAGCCGGCGCCGTGGCGGGTTCAGCGAGATGAAGCCGGCAGGTCGTCCCCGGCCGGATCGGCACGCCGGGGGGCGGCTCCTGACCGACGACGAACCCGGAGCCTTCGAAGCGCGTGTCGATCCCGTGCCGGGCGAAAAGCGCGAGCGCCTGGCGCGCGGAGAGGCCGAGCGCGGAGGGCGTGCCGCCGCGAACGGCCGCGGGCGGCGGAGCCGGCGCGGAAACGGACGGTTCCGGCTCGAAGGCGGAGCGCACCGAGGCGGGAACGACGCCCGCGGGGTACTGGATCTTTTCCGAAGGGTTCGAGGTGAGAAGGGTCCGCGGGAGTCTCTGCTCCTCCGGCGCGACGCGCAGGATCCCGAGCGCTTGCGAGACGACGCTTGCGAAGACCGGTGCGGCGATGTCGCCGCCGTAGTACCGGCCTCGCGGCTCCTCGATAAGAACGAGCCCCACGACGCGCGCGTTCTCGCTCGGCGCGATTCCAACGAACGACGATACGTAGCGGCCCGGCTGATACCCGCCGACGCCCGCTATCTGGGCCGTTCCGGTTTTCCCCGCGACGACGAAGCCGGGGATCGCAGCCTTGCGGCCGGTGCCCCGCTCGACCGCGCCGACGAGCAGATCGCGGATCGTCCGGGCGGTCGCCTCGGAGAGCACGCGTTCACCGGCCGGCGGGGTAAGTGTCTCCACGCGGCCGTCCGGGTGCGCGATCCGCCGGACGAGACGCGGCGTCACGAGGCGCCCGCCATTGGCGATCGCCGCGGCGACGCGAACGAGCTGGAGCGCCGTGACCGACACCTCCTGCCCCATCGAGACCGTTGCGTTCGAGAGGGCGGACCAGCGCTCCGGCCTCCGGAAGATCCCGGCGTTCTCGCCAGGCAGGTCCACTCCGGTCGGACGCCCGACGCCGAGCACGTTCGCCCCTTCCCACAGCCGCTGCGGGCCGAGCCGCAGACCGACTCGGATGATCCCGACATTGGACGAGTGTTCGAACACCCCGGCGAGCGTCAGCGCGCCGAACCTCTTTCCGTCGTGCTCGGAGATGGTGGTGTTGCCGATCCGGATCGACCCGTCGCCGGTCGAGATCTCCTCGTCCAGATCGACAAGGGCGTTCTCGATGCCGAGCGCACCCGTGACGATCTTGAACGTCGAGCCGGGCTCGTGCGCGTCCGCGACGGCTCGGTTGCGCCGCGCCTCTGCGGGATAGCGGCCGTAATCGTTCGGATCGAAACCGGGCGCGGTCGCCATGGCAAGGATCGATCCGTCGGATGGGTCGAGAAGCACAAGAACGCCCGAACGCGCCTCGGTCTCGGTCACGACCGCAGCGAGCTCGCGCTCCGCGGCGAACTGGATTCCAGAGTCGAGAGAGACGACGAGCGACGCGCCCTCCTGGGGCGGCCGGCCGTTCGGCGCGTTCGATCGGCCGTAGGTCGAGCGGCGGGCGTCGGTCAGGGCGACGATCTCGCCCGGCTTCCCGCGAATCGTCCCGTCGTAGAAGTGCTCGAGGCCGCCCAGGCCCTTGTCGTCGGTGCCGACGTAGCCGATCACGGCGGCGGCGAGGCTTCCCTTCGGATAGAAGCGTTTGGTCTCGGAGACAAGGTAGATTCCGGAAATCTTCTCGGCGCGCACCGCGGCCGCCGCCGGCCGGTCGACCTTCCTCGCGAGCCAGACGAACCCCTTCTTCTGCGTGAGGCGCGCGAAGAGCGTCGCCTCCGGGACCCCGAGGCGCGGCGACAGGACACGCGCGGTCTCGACGGGGTGGGCGACCTCGTCCGGGATCGCGTAGACGGACGCCACTTCCACGGACACCGCGAGCGGCCGCCCTTCGCGGTCGAAGATGGAGCCGCGGAGGGGCGAGACCTCGATCCGGCGCTCCTGCTGGCGCTGCGCGCGGGCGCGGTAGCGGCCGCCCTCGGCGAGCTGAAGCTCGGCGAGCCGCGCGACGACGATGGAGGCCCACAGGGAGAGGGCGATCACGAGGAAACGGACGCGCGCCGTGCGGACGAAGTTCACCGAAGTCCCCCTTCTCTCGACTCGACGTACTGGATCTGCGCGGGCCTCGGCGGCGCGAGCCCCCTGCGCACGGCTACGGTCTGCACGCGGTCGGGAGCGGATGCCCGCGCCAGCTCCGTCCGCAGCCGCCGGTTTTCCTCGAAGAGCTCGGCGTAATCACGGGTCCGCGAGCCGCGCGCATACCCGACCCGGACGGTCTCGACCCGCAGCGCGACCCATCCGAGCAGCGCGCACGCCACGGGAAGACCGGCGAGCAGAAGCGTTGCGAGTTCCCGGCCGCGGCGGCGGTCGCGTTCGCGCGTCAAGTGGAAGTTCTGGACGCGCTTCGACTGAACGTGGGCGACGGAGCTCAAGTGGCGACTCTTTCCGGTCTCTCCGGAGCCACCTTTTCTGCGACACGGAGGCGCGCGCTGCGCGACCGGGGATTGCGGTGGACCTCTGCCTCCGTAGGACGGATCGGGCGCCGGGTCAGCACGGCGAGGGCACGCCTTGCGCCGCATACGCAGACCGGCAGTTTCGGCGGGCAGAGGCAGACTCCGGACTCTCGCCGGAAGGCCTCCTTCACGCCGCGGTCCTCGAGGGAGTGGTAGGAGATGACCGCGAGCTTGCCGCCGGCGTTCAGCTTCTCGACCGCCGCCGCGAGGAACCGCGAGAGCGACTGGAGCTCCTCGTTGACCTCGATGCGCAGCGCCTGAAACACGCGGGTCGCGGGATCGATCTTCTCGCGATCCCCCTTCGTCCGGGCGACGATGCGGGCGAGCTGCCGCGTCGACGTGATCGGCCCACGGGACCGTTCCTCGAGAATTGCGCGCGCGATTTTTACCGCCATCCATTCCTCCCCGTATTCAAAAAAAATTCGAGAGAGCTCCTCCGCTGAAGCAGTCGCAACCACGTCGGCGGCACTGCGACCGGATCGAGACATGCGCATATCGAGCGGACCGTCCCGACGGAACGAAAATCCGCGCGCGGGCTCCTCGAGCTGCATCGAGGAGACGCCGAGGTCCGCGAGGATGGCGTCGGGGGCGGGAAGGCCCTCGAGAACCGTCCCCAGGTCGGCGAAGTTGCCCGGAACGAGCCGCACCCGCTCTCCGAACGGAGCGAGACGCGAACGAGCGAGCGCGAGCGCCTCGGGATCACGGTCGAGGCCGAGGAGCTCGACGCGCGGGCCCGCCTCGAGGAGAGCGCGAGCGTGTCCTCCCGCTCCGACCGTCGCGTCCACGAAGAAGCCGCCCCGCTCGGGAGCGAGGAGCTCGACCACCTCGCGAACGAGCACAGGAGTGTGGGGCGGTTTGTCAACTTCGTTCGTTTCACTGCTCTCTTTTCGTTTCCCGTTTTCCGTTTCCCGTTTCCCGTCCTACGACAAGGCCTTCGTCAGCTCGTCGTAGTCCTCGGGGGTGAAGTCCTCCGTGGCGAGCCGGTCTTCGAGCGCGCCTCGATCGGAGACGACCAGGTGGTCGATGTTGCCCGTGACGACGACGTCGCCCGGGAGCTTCGCCGCGTCGCGCAGGATCTGTGGAACGAGCACGCGCCCCTGGCCGTCGAGGGTCGCGTCCTGGCCGTAGTAGTTGACGCGCTCCAGGAACTTGCTCTTCGCGCGGTGAACGGCGGGGAGAGACGCGAGCTTCTCCTCGAGCGTCCGCCAGATCGGGAGCGGATAGAGAAGGACGTTCTTTCCGTGCACGGAGGTGACGAAGAGCTCGGGCCCGAAGGCTTCCTCGATCTGCGCGCGGAAGACGCTCGGGACCTTGAGGCGTCCCTTTTCGTCGACACGCGCCGGAGCGCTTCCCCGAAAGCGATCCATAGTTCACTTGGCGCGGGATCCGAAGATCACCGCCACTTTCTCCCACTTTTTTCCAGATTAGGCCACTTGCGGCGGATGTTAGGAGTGCGAACTTTGTTAGTCAAGAAAAAGGAAATCCCTGAAAAAATTAGGGGCGTAAAGCGAGCGCAAAGAAAACCAACGGGTTCCCCTTCGCAGTGTCGGGGTCTCTAGCGTGCTCTATCGCCACAGGTTGCGGTCGTACGACCCAGGAGCCGCAACCGCTGGCTTACTCGCGCGGCTGCGGGACGTTCCGGCGGATTCCGAAGAGTCTTATGGTCCACCCGCCTGCGAGGCGATGAGGAAAATCTGTAGCCCGAGGGAACCAGATCCCTCGCGTCGCTCGGGATGACAGCTCTTCTGTCATTCCGAGAAGCGAAGCGACGAGGAATCTGGTCTCCCTTTCCCGAAGGGCCACAGATCCCTCGCGTCGCTCGGGATGACAGCTCAGGGCGAACTACTCGTGCCACCCCTCGGTCATCTGGAGCCAGAGCGCAAGACCACGATGCGCGCCGAAGCGCGCGTATCGACGCGCGATCGATCGGTCCGTCGAGCGAGCGGGACCGGGATAGCGCCGCCGATACTGCTGGCGGGTCCAGGAGTCGAGAGCGAAGAAGTCGTGCCGCCCGAGAATGCGCATGAGCCCTTCGGCAGCGTAAGGACCGAAGCCGTGCTCGGCGACGATCGCCGCGCGGAGGTCCTCGGAGGAGCGGGCACCGTCTTCCCAGTCGGAGAGGTCGAGCTTCCCCGAAGCGACCCGTTTCGCGAAGACCCGGAGCGCGTGCGCGCGATAGCCGCATCGCACTCGTTGCGCGAGCGTGGCGGTGGATAGCCTCGCGACCGACTCCGCCGTCGGGAATGCGCGGCCGTCCGATCCGGCGAGCTCGATCAGCCGCGCGACCATCCCGCGAGTCGCAGCCCACGAGCAGTTGGTCGTGAAGAGCATTCTGACGGCATCCTCGAAGATCGTCGGCGCGCGAAGCATCCGGGCACCGCGGCTTTCGAGAGCGGCTGCGAGCGCGGGCTCGACGGCCAGCGACCGCGCCGCGCCCTCGAAGTCCAGGTCGAGAGAGAACACGCGTCGTGCGATCGCTCGGAGCGAGGAAGGATCGAGCCCATCGCTGTTCCCTTCGAGCTTGCCCCTGACGACGCGAAAAGTGATCGAGGTCGCCCTCCGCGTGGAGGCGAGGGGGGCCTCTTCGACGAAAGTTACGAGGACGCCCCGCTCCCGGTCGTAGGAGTACGGCGGCAGGTCGTACCAGCCGTGCGAACGGACGGTGGCGTCGAGGGAGAAGCCGGAGGGAAGAGCGAGCCGCGCGACTGTCAGAAGACTAGCCGGAGATTTTTGGGGGAGTCGCGGCCCCGCCGTCCTTTTTCGTCTCGAGCGCCGGGTCGTAGATTTTGATGAACGCTTCGCGGCGCAGCTTTTCGATGTACTCGCTGTACCGTTTGTCGTAGAGGTCGTCTCCGATCCGGGCGCGCAGGTCCTCACGGACCTCCGTGAAGGGCCGGTAGCCGGCAGCGCGTCGGTCCGTCACGTGAAAGAGGTGGATCGAGGAGGAGAGGAGCACGGCAGGCGGGTGCTCCTGCGGCGGGTCGGAGAAGACCGCGGCGTCGAGCGCCGTGACGAGCTCGCCCCGGTTCACGACGCCCAGGGCTCCCCCCCGCTCCTTCGCGTTGCCTTCCGAGTACTCCTTCGCCACGTCCGCGAACGGCGTTCCCGCGGCGACCTTCGCCTTCGCCTCTTCGATGCGCGCGGCGGCGCGAGCGCGGCCCGCCGGATCCTCCGGCTCGAATCGAAGGACGATCTCGGCGACCTGCGCCTGCTCGACGACCTTGTAGAGCTGCTCCTTGCGCCGCTCGTACTCGAGGCGGAGCGTGTCGTCGGACATGTCGAGCTTCGAGCTGATGTCCCGCCCGACGACCTTTTGCAGGGTGATCGTGTTGCGCATCTGGCGCTTCAGGTCGTCGCGCGTCAGGTTGGACGACTTCAGGGCGTTCTCGAACTCCTCGTCGGTGGCGAGGTTGTACTGCCTCTTCACGCGCTCGACGGCCACCTCGACCTCTTCGTCCGTCGCCGCGACCGACAGCTCCTTCGCGCGCTCTTCGAGGAGCCTCTCGTCGATGATCTCGGCGAGAAGCTTCCGGCGCGCCTCGAGCAGGTTGGCTCCCGCCTGCGGAGACGTCAAAAAGACCGCGAAGCGCTTCTCGAAGTCGCTGTGCGTGATCAGCCGGTCGTTGACCCGGGCGACGATCTTTTCGACGAGCTCGGCAGCCGGAGCGGGCGCGACAGGAATGACCAGGAGGACCAGTAAGGCGCCGACTGTGAGTCTTCGCATCGAGCCTTCATAACACGAGCCCCGATCCGGAATTTCCACGTCTCTACGCCGCCTCCCGCCTCTCCAACTGCGAAAGCCAGGAGAGGAGCGCCGCGAGGAGCTCGTCCCCCGAAGGGGCGGGAAGGGACAGGATCCCGGCAGGCGAGAGAGCGGCGCCCACGGTCCCCCGCACGAGCGCCGTCAGACTCTCGGCGTCCACGCGGGTGTCCTCGGCAAGACGCAGATGCACCCGGCCCGCCTGCCGCGTCATCGAGGTCACGCCGAGCCGCTCGGCGCGGTTGCGCAGCCGCGAGTACTCGATCAACCGGCCGACCGACGGGGGCGGTTCTCCGAAGCGGTCGGCAATCTCGCGGCGGGCGTCCTCGAGCTCCGCGTCCCCCTTGGCGCGGGCGACTTTCTTGTAGATCATCATCCGCCAGTTCTCGTCCGCCACGTACGCGGGAGGAATGGTGAGGTCGAGGCCGAGCGAGACCGTCACAGTCCGCTCCGGGACGACCGCCTCGCCCTTCATCTCCGCGACGGCCTCGTCGAGCATGGACAGATACATCTCGAAACCGACCGCGGCGATGTGGCCGGACTGCTCGCCGCCGAGGATGTTGCCGGAGCCTCGGATCTCGAGGTCCTTCGCCGCGATCCGGAAGCCGGCGCCGAGGTCGCAGAACTCCTGGATCGA
>JBKJVY010000024.1:0-6808 GCA_046717185.1 Thermoanaerobaculia bacterium | reverse complement strand
CCCAGGGCCCCGTCCGGCTGCTCTACGACGTGAAGATGTCGGAGGGCCTCCTGAAGGTGCCCGGGACTCTTGCGGTCGAAGCGCTCCCGGGGAAGCTCGAGGCGACGTTGACGGGTCCCTTCGGGAGCCCGATCGCGCGCTACTCCTCCGGCGTGCTCCAGGCGAAGGGAGCGAGGCCGCTCCCTCTCGAAGCGGACGAGCTCCTCGCGCTTCTTGCGGGAGTCTGGCGGGCGACCCCGCAGGTGGCCGGAGCGCGTTCGGGCGAGAGCCTGCTGCGCTTCGCCGGGAGAGAACCGGTCGAGGGGGTCCTCGATCGGGCGCGATCGCGCTTGACCTCGCTTCGCATCGATCGCGCCGGTGCCGACCTCTTCGCGGTCTTTTCGGGGAACCTCGATCCCTGGCCGGAAAAGATCTCGATCGAAGACCGGCGCTCGGGCCGACGCCTCGAGCTCACGCTCGTGGCGCGAGAGCCGGTGGAGCCGGCCGCCGCCCCGAATCCGTGAGCCTGACCGGGGACGCGCCGGCCAAGATCAACCGGGAGCTCCGCCTCGGCGGTCGGCGGCCCGACGGATACCAGGAGATCCGCTCGCGCGTCGTCTCGATCGACCTCGCGGACTCGATCACCGTGGACCGGGGCGCGGGCACTCTGGAGCTCGCGTGCGAAGGACTCGCGATTCCCCGCGACGACTCGAACCTCGTCATCCGTGCCGCCCGGGCGCTGGCGGAGCGGCTCGGCGTATCGGCCGACGCGCGGATCCGTCTGAACAAGCGGGTTCCGGTCGGGGCCGGGCTCGGAGGGGGAAGCTCCGACGCCGCACGCGCGCTCGGGCTGCTCTTGCGCCTCTGGGATTCCCGCCTCGCGCCGCCCGAGCTCGTCTCGCTGGCCGCCTCTCTCGGGAGCGACGTCCCCTTTTTTCTAGTGGGCGGCGAAGCCGACATTGAAGGACGGGGGGAGCGCGTGACTCCGCTGCCGGACTCGCCGCCCGAGGACCTTCTTCTCCTCGTGCCGCCGTTCCCGATCTCGACGGGCGAAGCCTACGACGCTTACCGCCGGGGGTCTCGGGATTCCGACGATGGTCGGACACCGGCCGCTCTGGAGGTCACCGACTCGGGAAGGTTCTTCGGGCCCAACGATCTGGCATTCGCCGTGCTAGAGACGAATTCCGTGATGAGAATTCTTCTCGAATCGGCGCACTCGTCCGCATCCGAGTGCGCGATCACCGGCTCGGGCTCGACGATCGTACTCAGGGGCGCCGCGTGGGATGCGGGCGAACGCCTCGGGGCCCTTCACCCCGAGGCGCGGGTCATCCCCTGCCGGACGTTGAGCCGCGACGAATACCGGCTCCGCACTCAATCTTCGGGAGGTTCCCCATGGAGATCACCCAGGTAAAAGTTTTTCCCGTTGAGGAGGAGAGGCTCAAAGCCTACGTTTCGATCGTTCTCGACGATTGCTTCCTCGTTTCGGATTTGAAAGTCATCCAGGGTCCCAACGGCGTTTTCGTCTCCATGCCTTCCAAGCGGAAGAAGAACGGCGAGTTCAAGGACGTCGCCCATCCTCTCAACCGTGAAACGCGCGAGCGGATGGAGCGGAGGATCCTCACGGAGTACGAAAAGGTCCGCACGGAAGCGCCCGTGGACCGGCCGATGGAGATCCCCCAGGAGGAGCCGGTGCAGCACGAGGCCGCGAGCTAGCTCGGACCTCCGAATTCCTCAGGCGACAAGTGCCCCGACGCTTACAATCTGTGAGCGTTGGGGCGTCGCCAAATTGGTAAGGCACCGGCCTTTGGAGCCGGCATCTGGAGGTTCGAGTCCTCCCGCCCCAGCCAGCACGTCGGCGGCGCTGGTGCGCCGCCTCCCGCCGCGCGCGCCTCCTCCCTCGGTTACTTCGGGAGACTTCGCGCGCGGCGACCCTTGAGGACGGGTCGGTTCGAAAAGCGCCAGAGTGACGGCTCCGAAGTGAGCGTGGCCGCAAGACACAGGGCTCACGCTAGAATCCCGGGCGCTTGACTCCGAACTTTTCTTACGGGGATCTCAAGATCTTTTCCGGGCGGGCGCATCCGGCGCTCGCGAACGAAATCTGCCAGTACCTCGGCATTCCCGTCGGGCAGGTGACGCTGTTCAACTTCTCGGATGGTGAGAACTACTGCCAGATCGACGAGAACGTGCGCGGCGCGGACGTCTTCGTCGTGCAGCCGACGTCCTCGCCCGTCAACGACCACATCATGGAGCTCCTGATCCTGCTGGACGCGTTCCGACGCTCTTCCGCGTCGCGCATCACCGCCGTGATGCCGTACTTCGGCTACGCCCGCCAGGACAAAAAGGACAAGCCCCGCGTTCCGATCGCGGCGAAGCTGATGGCCGACCTCTTGACGGCGTCCGGCGCCGACCGAATTCTCACGATGGACCTGCACACGCTCCAGATCCAGGGGTTTTTCAACATCCCGGTAGACCACCTTTTCGCGGCGCCCGTCCTCCTCGACGCGATCCGGGAGATGAAGGTCCAGGAGCTCGTGATCGTGTCGCCCGACGTGGGCGGCGTCGCGCGCGCCCGAGCCATCGGAAAGCGCCTCGGGGCCTCGCTCGCAATCATCGACAAGCGGCGGAGCGGGCCGAACGAGACCGAGGTGTTGAACGTCATCGGCGACGTCGAGGGACGGGACGTGTTGATCCTGGATGACATCATCGACACCGCAGGCACGCTCGTGCAGGCCGTGGAAGCCCTGAAGGACCAGGGCGCCCGCCGGATGTTCGCCGCGGCGGTTCACCCGGTTTTCTCCGGCCCGGCCCTGGAGAGGATCCAGGACTCGCGGCTCGAGACGCTCTTCGTCACCAACACCATTCCGGTCGAGAACGCCATGCGGCGCTGCCCCAAGATCCGGACCCTTTCGGTCGCGCCCCTCCTGGGGGAGGCGATCCAGCGCATCCACCAGGGCGCTTCCGTTTCCTCCCTTTTTGTGTAGAATGTCCCGTTTTTCGCGGCGTGCCGCGAAGGGAAGCACATGAAAACCATCGAGCTCACCGTCGAGAAAAGGTCTACCCGTGGAAAGAACGAGGCCCGGAGGACCCGGGCCGCGAAAAAGATCCCCGCGGTCGTTTACGGTGCGGGCAAGGAAACGGTCCCCATTACCGTCGACACGCGGGCGCTCTCGGACGCGTTCCGGGGCGGAGCGGGGGAGAACGCCATCTTCCTCCTCAAGCTCCAGGGCTCCGACCAGAGCCGTCACGCCATGATCAAGGACTTCCAGCGGGACCCGGTCACCCGCCGACCGGTCCACCTCGACTTCGTTCGCGTCCTCATGGACACGAAAATTCGCATCAGCGTGCCGGTGGAAATCGTCGGGGTCGCGCGCGGGGTGAAGACGGACGGCGGAATCCTCGACTTCGTCACCCGTGAGATTGAGATCGAGTGCCTGCCGGGAAACATCCCCGAGCACCTCCCGGTGGACGTCTCGGATCTCGGCATCGGTGACGCGTTGCGGGTCTCGGCGATCCCGGCGCCCGAAGGCGTGACGATCCTGGAAGACCCGGAGAGGGTCGTCGTCCACGTCGCGCACGCGGCCCTGGAAGTGGTCGCCGCTCCGGAGGTCGAGGTCGTCGCGGGCGAAACTGCCGAGCCGGAGGTCCTCCGGAAGGGCAAGACCGTCACCGAGGAAGAGGGGGAAGAGAAGAAGGAGAAGTAGCGCCTGCGCGCGATCATCGGCCTCGGCAATCCGGGCCCCGTCTACGAGGCGACTCGCCACAACGCGGGGTTTCAGGTCGTCGAGAGGCTGGCGGCGGAAGAAGGCATCCGCATCCGGTCGCGCGAAGGCAAGTCGCGGGTTGGCCGCGGATCGGTGGCGGGCCGGAGTGTGATGCTCGCGCTGCCGCAGACTTACATGAATGCCTCCGGAGAGGCCGTTCGAGCTCTTTGCGAAAAAAACGGCATCGGTCCCGATGATCTCTGCGTCGTCTTCGACGACATCGACCTGCCCCTCGGCGCCCTGCGCATGCGGGCGCGAGGTTCCGCGGGTGGACAGAAGGGGATGGCGTCGATCATCGGCCAGATCGGAACGAGCGACTTCGCCCGGCTGCGTCTGGGGGTGCGAGGGGAGCGCTATTCCCGCGAGCGCACGCTCGCGGACTACGTCCTCGAACCGTTCGGCCGCTCGGAACGGGAGCTCCTCGACACGAGCCTCGATCGGGCGGTCGAGACGCTCCGGATCTGGACGAGCGACGGGATCGACGCCGCGATGAGACATGCGAATCGAAAACCATCCTCTCCCGACCAAAAAGGTTCGGGATTGAAATCCACGAGGAGGAGTGAATGAGGCTCTATGACATCGTCGCGCTGGTCACCCCGGACCTCGCCGACGAGGACGCCCAGAAAGTGGCGTCCGAATACCGCAAGTTGCTGACCGACGGAGGCGGCGAGATCGTCAAAGACGAGCCGTGGGGCCGGCGCCGGCTCGCGTACACGATCCTTCGAAAGAAGGAGGCGTACTACCACTACTTTCAGGTCTCGGCCGAGCCGGCGCTCATCGCGGAAACCGAGCGCCGGATGAAGCTGTCAGACCAGGTCCTCCGGCATCTCGCCGTACGGGCCGATCTGGAGCTGAAGCGAGCGGCGAAAATGGCTACGCGGCTGCAGGAGAAGGCCGCGCGCCGTCCTCCGCGTCCGCCGTCGCCGATGCCCGTCGCGAGCCCCGGGGAAGCGCCGCCGATCGTCGAGAAGGGAGAGCCGTCATGAGCCCCGCACCGCGTGGAGGGACTCGGTCCGCTACCGCCAGCAAGGACGCCAAGCCGGGCGGGCGCAAGAAGTTCTTCGTCCGTCGTCGCAAGGTCTGCAAGTTCTGCGCGGAGAAGCTCGAGTACGTCGACTGGAAAGACATCAAGCTCCTTCAGGGATTCACCCCGGAGCGCGGCAAGATTCTGCCCCGCCGGATCTCCGGGACTTGCGCGCTCCACCAGCGAAAGCTCCAGACCGCGATCAAGCGCGCCCGGTCGATCGCGCTCTTGCCGTACGCCACCGACTAGAGAACCAGGAAACGGGAAACCGGAATCGGGAAACGTAGAGGTTCTCATCCGAACCCTCTCTTCTCGTTTTCCGTCTTGCGTTTCCCGTTTTCCGTTCCGACGGTGACGGCGACGGACGGGCCGGAGCAGCCCTCGCGGCAGATCGGCACGCACGGCGCTCTGGAGATCGCCCTCGCGGCGGCGTTCTCCTCGATCGCATTCGGGCTCTTCCTTGCGCTCCCGCTCGTCGGCGCGATCGGTCTGCCGCTCGCCGGCGTTCCCATGGTCCGGCTCGCCCACCGCCGCGGCGGGACGGCGGCCCTCGTGGCCTCCGCGCTCTCGGGCGCGCTCGTGGCCTCCGTCTCGCTCGCCGCCGGAGACTCCGGCGGATGGACGCGTGGAATTCTCGCCGCGGGCATCGCCTTCCTGCCGGCTCTCTTCGCGTCCTTTGCCCGGGGGCGCATGGACCCGTCACGCGCCTATCTCGCCCTTTGCGCGGCGGGTACCCTCGTACTCGCCGGTCTCTTCCTCGGGGGGGCAGCGGCGTCCGGCCGGCCGGTGGGAGACGAGATCGCCGGGGAGTTCGACCGGATGATACCGGCCGCCATGGAGTCTTACACGCGGTCCGGTATGGACCCGGAGGCGGTGGCCCGCGTTCGCGCCACTCTTCAGGCGGCGCGCGAATTCAGCCGGTCCTACTGGGCCGGCCTCCTCGGGCTCCTGTGGGTGATTTGCGCCTGGATCTCGTTTTACGCGGGCGCCCGGGCGGCCCGCCCCGCGCCGTCGGCGGAAGCGACCTGTTTCGAGGCGCTGCGGGTACCCGCGGCCGTCGCGCCCCTGTTCGTGGCGGCCGGAGTCGGGTCGGTTTTCCTCGGCCCGGGCCTCCGCCCGATCGCCGGAAGCGTCCTCCTGCCCCTCTCCGCCTTGTATTTCGTGGCCGGCCTCTCTATCATCTGCCACTTCGCCCGGAGATGGTTCCGGGTCCGACTTCTCCGCGTCGGTCTCTACACCCTGGTTGCCTACTTCCCGATGAACGTCGGAGTCGCGCTTCTGGGACTGTTCGACTGGTACGTGGATTTTCGCCGGCGTGGCGCGGGAGCGATCGAAAAGCAATGAAAATCATTCTGGCCGACGACGTTGGGGGACTGGGGCATCGCGGCGACACCGTGAGCGTGAAGCCCGGTTACGCGCGCAACTTCCTCTTTCCGCAGGGCCTCGCCTGGGAGGCGACCCCAGCGAATACGCGCCGCCTGACGGAAGAGAAGAAGAAGTACGACGTGAAGACACTTCGCGAGAAGGCGGTCGCCGAGGAGGTCTCCCGCAAGGTGCAGGGGCTCCGGCTCGTCGTCACGAAGAAGGCGGGGGAGGGGGACGTCCTCTACGGATCGGTCACGGCCTCCGAGATCGCGGACGCGCTCGCCGAACGCGGCATCGAAGTCGACCGGCGGCGGGTCGAGCTCGCCGAGCCGATCAAGCGCCTGGGCGAGCACACCGTACACGTTCGCTTTCACCGCGACGTCGTCGCCGAGGTGACCGTGGAAGTTCAGCCGGTCACCGCGCCGCCCGCCTGAAGAGGGCCTCCCTCTCCGGGCGGCCAGCCGATCGCGCCCGGGTCAGGGGGTGGGAGGCGCGGCTGCCGGGCTCGCCGCAGCCGGTGTTGCCGGGGGCACCGGGGCGTCCTCGGTCCCTTCCCCTTTCTTGGGAAGGTAGAACGAGCGCTGGAGAGACCAGGGAAGCCGGGTGATCTCCTCCCAGCGGGACGACCATTCCTCGGTAGGCTGGGAGCCCGACACGAACGTCTCCAGGATCGGCCGGG
>JBKJVY010000023.1:0-4461 GCA_046717185.1 Thermoanaerobaculia bacterium | reverse complement strand
CGAGCGAAGCGAGGGATCTGTGTCCCTTTCGACTTCGGTCGTCCGCTCAGAACAGGCTCCGCGAGGGCCCTATGTCCCTGTCAACAGCGCCACAGATTCCTCGTCGCTTCGCTCCTCGGAATGACAGGGCGGTTTGCTCGGAAGGACAGGGCGAGCTTTCCCTTCCCTGGGGCCTTCAAGCCTTGACTTTCCGCCTCGAAAACGTATGATTCCCCGTTCCTTTCGGAGGCTCCATGTACGCCATTCTCCGCTCCGGCGGCAAGCAGATGAAGGTTTCGGCGGGCGACGTCGTGCGCGTCGAGCGGCCCGCCGGCGAGACGCCGTCCAAGGGGCAGGAGCTCACGCTGTCGGACCTCGTCCTCGTCTCCGGCGACTCCGGAGTCCGCTCGAGCAAGGACGATCTCGGCAAGGTGTCGGTGAAGGCAACGGTCATCGCCGAGGTCCGCAACCGCAAGGTTCTGGTGTTCAAGAAGAAGAGGCGCAAGCAATACCGCCGGACGAAGGGGCACCGCCAGACAATGCTCGAAATCCGCATCGACTCGATCGAGGGCTAGCTCATGGCACACAAGAAGGGACAGGGCTCTTCCCGCAACGGGCGCGACTCGAACTCGCAGAGGCTCGGCGTCAAGCGCTTCGCCGGGCAGGTCGTGACGGGCGGCTCTATTCTCGTGCGGCAGCGCGGCACGCGCTTCTACCCGGGCGTGAACGTCGGCCGGGGGAAGGACGACACGCTCTACGCCCGCGTCGCGGGGATCGTGCGGTTTCGGGACCGCGGACGCGATGGCCGGTTCATCTCGGTGGAGCCGGTCACCTCGTAGTTCTCAGGAGGCCGGGTGCTCAGTTCTCACCTTCGGGCTGAGCACTGAGAACTGAGAACTGACAGCGTTCCTTGTTCATCGACACGGCGGAAATCCACGTCAAGGCCGGCGACGGCGGCAACGGCTCCATCGCGTTTCGCCGGGAGAAGTTCGTCCCGCGCGGCGGCCCGTCCGGCGGTGACGGCGGCCACGGCGGCTCCGTGTGGGCGGTCGCGGACCCGGCACTCACCACGCTGTACCACCTGCGCCACCAGAGCTCTTTCCGCGCCGCGCGCGGCGCGCATGGGATGGGCTCCAACCGGCACGGCCGCTCCGGCGAAGACGTAACGGTCCCGCTCCCGCTCGGCACTGTCGTGCGAGACGCCGATACAAACGAGCCCATCGCCGACCTGCTGGCCGCGGGGAACCGCGTGCTGCTCGCGAAAGGGGGCAACGGAGGCTGGGGAAACCAGCACTTCGCGACGCCCACGCGCCAGGCGCCCCGGTTCGCCAAACCCGGGCTGCCCGGAGAAGAGCGGCGGCTCTCGATCGAGCTGAAGCTCCTCGCCGACGTCGCGATCATCGGCCTGCCGAACGCGGGCAAGTCCACGTTGATATCGGCCATCTCGGCCGCGAAGCCGAAAGTGGCTGACTATCCGTTCACGACGCTCGTTCCGAACCTCGGCGTCGTCGCGGGCGACGAAAGCCGCACGCTCGTCGTGGCGGACATCCCCGGCCTGATCGAGGGCGCGCACCGCGGCGTCGGCCTCGGAATCCGATTCTTGAAGCACGTCGAGCGCTGTCGCCTCCTCTGTCACCTCGTGGACGCCTCGGGCGAAGGCGACGCCGAGAAGGACGTGGCCGTCCTCGAACGGGAGCTCCAGGAGTTCAATGCCGAGGTCGCGGCGCGCCCCCGGGTGCTCGTCGCCTCCAAGATGGACGCGGTGTCCGACCCCGACCGCCCCGAGTCGATCCGCCGCGCGGCCGCCGCCCGCGGGCTGCCGTTCTTCGCGATCTCGGCGGTGACGCACGACGGGCTCGAGCCGCTCGTCCACCACTTCTTCGACAGCGTGAGACGCGAGACGTGAGTCGGATCGGAGTCTTCGGCGGAACCTTCGATCCCGTTCACAACGGGCACGTCCTGCCGGTCGAGCGCGCGGCCGAGCTCTTCGATCTCGCGCGCGTGATCTGGATCCCCGCGCGGATCTCACCGCACAAGGGCGCGCCGCCGACCGATGCCCGGCACCGCGTCGCGATGCTCGGTCTCGCGATCCAGGGGCGCCCCGACTGGAGCCTCTCCTTCGACGAGCTCGATCGTGAGCCCCCCTCCTACACGGTGGATACGCTCCGCGCCCTTTCGGCCCGGTTTTTGCGAGACGAGCTCTGGTTGCTGATGGGCACGGACGCGCTCATGGGGCTGGAGAGGTGGAGAGAGCCGGAAGAGATCGTGCGGCTCGCGCGGATCGCGGCCTTCCACCGGGAGCCCTTTGTCGGAGGACGGCTCCGGCTCCCCCGGATTGCCGGCCCCGAAAATCGTCTGGAGGTTTTCGACGGCGGCTCGTTTAATATCTCTTCGACGGAGCTGAGAGACGGCCTGGCGCGGGGAGAGAGCCCCGCCGGCCGGGTCCCGGAGCCGGTCGGGGAGTACATTACGAAGCATCGCCTCTATCGCGGGGTCGAGGGTTGACGGCGGACCACACCTCGCAGGACAAAGTTCGGGAAGGTCTGACCGCCGCCCTCGACCGGAAGGCCTCTGCCGTGCTCGTTTTCAACCTCACGGAACTGACGACGATGGCCGACTACTTCGTTCTCTCCACCGCGAGCTCCGACCGGCAGGCGCGCGCCATCTCCGACTCGATCACGGAACGGCTCGGCCCGGCCCTTTCGGTCGAAGGTTTCCAGACGGCGAACTGGATACTGATGGATTACGGCGACGTGGTCTTCCACATCTTTCAGGCAGAGGCGCGGCGCTTCTATGCCCTCGAGCGGCTCTGGGGCGACGCGGAGAATGAGACGGGCCGCTTCGCCGCGTCCTCCTGAATCCTCCGGGATTCGTGCCGGCTGAAGCGCCCGAGCGGCCTTCCGGGCGGCGCCCCGCTCTCAAGTCCCTCTTTCGAACGCGCAGCCGTTCGCTCGCGCGCGAGATCGCGCTGCTCGAGCGGGCGATCGACCTGCCCACGACGATCCTGATCCAGGGAGAGAGCGGAACCGGGAAGGACCGTCTCGCCCGCGCGCTCCACGACGCCTCCCACCGGCGGAGCCGGCCCTTCGTGAAGGTAGAGGCCGCGAACCTTTCCGACGACCTGATGGAGAGCGAGCTTTTCGGACACGAGCGGGGCGCTTTCACCGGCGCCGTCTCGGGCAAGCGCGGCCTGCTCGAAGTCGCCGCGGAAGGGACCGTCTATCTGGACGAGGTCTCCTCGCTCTCGCTCGCCGCACAAGCGAAGTTCCTCCGAGTGCTCCAGGACCGCACGTTCCGGCGGCTCGGAGGGGTCGTCGTCCATCCCTTCCGCGCCCGTCTCATCGTTTCCTCGCGGCGGGATCTCTCCACCCTCGTGCGCGAGAAGGGGTTCCGTGACGACTTCTTCTACCGGATCGACGTCGTGTCGGTATCCCTTCCCCGGCTCGCGGACCGTCCCGAAGACGTCCTTCCGCTCGCCCGTCGCTGCCTCAGCGAATCGGCGAAGGCCTACGGCCGTCCCGCGCAGGGGTTCTCCGGCGACGCCGAGGAGCTTCTCGCCCGCCACCCGTGGCCGGGGAACGTGCGCGAGCTCTTTCACGTAGTCGAGAAGGCCGTGCTGACGGCCGACGGTCCGATCGTGACGGCCGCCGACCTTCCCTTCGGAGCACTCGGCTCGACCGAGTCGCTGCTCGGTGCCGCGGTCGAACGCCGGTGGACTTTGAAGCAGCTCTCGGACGCCTACATCGACGAGAGCCTCCGACGGGCCGGCGGGAATCGGTCGCTGGCGGCGAAGCGACTCGGCGTGTCGCGAAAGTTCCTCTGGGAGCGTGCGCGAGGCCGGCCGGCGCCGGACGCCCCCAGGGCGGACGAGAAACCCCCAGGGAAATAACCGGACCGGGCAGGGAGTTTGCTGAGTGCCCGTGGGAGCGCGGGGGACGGCCGACCCGGCTCCGAGGCGGGAATCGGGTATCATCGCGCGCTAAAAAAAAGGCTCCGGCGAAATGGTGGGGCGACAAAAGGAGAACACGGAATGCCGACGAGCACCGCTCGCGCACCGAAACGCACCAAGCGCGAGATCGAGAAGTACCGCCGCATGCTCGAGGAGAAGAAGACGGTGCTGTCCGCCGAGCTCGCGAAGGCGCGGAGCGCCGAGGAAGAGACGAACGAAGAGTCCACGCAAGACATCGCCGACAAGGCCGTGGCGTCCTACACGCGTGAGTTTCTCTACTCCCTGACCGACGCCGAGCGGACCGTGATCCTCCAGATCGACGGAGCCCTCACCCGCATCGACGACGGTACTTATGGCTCGTGCGGCAACTGCGGCGTCACCATGAACGACAAGCGGCTGACTGCCGTGCCCTGGACGCCGTACTGCGTCGACTGCCAGGAGCTTTTCGAGAAGGGGCTGCTCGAGGGCTGAGCCCTCCGGCCTCCGAACGGCCCGCCGCCGGGCGTTCCGCCCGGGCGCGGCTCTTGCTCTCT
>JBKJVY010000022.1:0-3208 GCA_046717185.1 Thermoanaerobaculia bacterium | reverse complement strand
CTTCTCCTGCGGACGCACACGTCGCCGGTGCAGGTCCGCGAAATGAAGAAGCGGGGCGCGCCGCTCAAGATCATCGCGCCCGGCCGCGTGTACCGGAACGAATCCGTCGACGCCACCCACCAGCCGGTCTTTCACCAGGTCGAGGCTCTCGTCGTCGACCGTGGAATCTCGATGGCGGACTTGAAAGGGACCGTCGAGAGCTTCTTCGAGGCTCTCTTCGGGAAGGGGACGCGGGTCCGGATCATTCCGACGTTCTTCCCGTTCGTCGAGCCGGGCGCCGACGTGCACGTGAGCTGCATCTTTTGCAAGGGCGGAGGCTGCCGGACGTGCAAAGGCTCGGGCTGGATGGAGCTCGCCGGCGCGGGGGAAGTCCATCCCCGGGTCCTCGAGGCGTGCGGGATCGATCCCGAGGAGTTCAGCGGCTTCGCCTTCGGGCTGGGGCTCGATCGCGTCGCCATGATGCTCTATGAGTTTCCCGACCTGCGCCTCCTCTTCGAGGGAGAGGAGCGATTTCTGTCTCAGTTCGCGCCGCTTTCATGAAGTTCTCGCTCGACTGGATCGGAGACCGTGTCGCGCTCGCGGCCGCCGGCGGCGCGGACGGCGTCCGGAAGTTGCTCGATCGCGCCGGGCTGCCGATCGAGTCCGCGGAGGGCGAGGGCGAAGGCGTCGTCTTCGACGTGGAGATCACCCCGAACCGCCCGGACGCGATGAGCCATCGCGGTCTCGCCCGCGAGGTCGCCGCCATGGCGGGGATCCCTTTCCGGGACTCGGGCGAAGAGCCGGCGCTTCCCGCGAGCGGTCCTTCGGTCGAAGAGCTCGCGTCCGTCGAGATCGGGGTGCCGCGACTCTGCCGGCGGTTCGGCGCCCGCGTCGTGCGGGGGATCGCGAACGCGTCGTCATCCCCGAAAGTGCGCGCCCGCCTCGCCGCGATCGGAGCGAAGTCGATCGACGCCGCGGTGGACGCGACGAACTACGCGCTGTGGGACCTCGGCCAGCCGCTCCATGCGTTCGACCTCGACAAGCTCTCGGGCGGCCGGATCGTCGTCCGGAAGGCGAAGCGGGGCGAGAAGCTCGTCACGCTCGACGGCGTCGAGCGCGCGCTCGAGCCGTCCGACGTCGTCGTCGCCGACGGCGAGCGCCCGGTCTCCCTCGCCGGGATCATGGGCGGGCTCGACACCGCGGTGTCGCCGGCGACCAGGAACGTCCTCCTCGAAGCGGCGTGGTGGGATCCGGTCTCGATCCGCCGGACGTCGCGCCGCCTTGGGATGCACACGGACGCGTCGCACCGCTTCGAGCGCGGCGCCGATCCGGAGATGATCCCCGGGGCGCTCGACCTCGCCGCCCGGCTCCTTGTTGCGGCCGCCGGCGGCACTCTCGCTCCCGGACTCATCGACGCCCGCGGCGCGGCGCTGCCCCGCCGGCGGGTCGTCCTGCGGCTCGACCGGCTGCGGCTCCTCGCGGGGGATCCCCGACTCGACCTCGACTTCGCGGCGGAAGCGCTTTCCCGGCTCGGATTCTCGATCGCGACGAGAAGCGCACGGCGCCTGACGGCCGAGGTGCCCTCGTTCCGCGCGGACGTTTCGATCGAGGAGGACCTCGTGGAGGAAGTGCTCCGCGCGTGGGGTTACGATCGGCTCCCGTCGCGGCTTCCCGCCACGGCCGGGGCGGGCGGGCATCTCGAGCCGCGCCGGATCATCGAAGATGCGTTGAGCGACCGCGCGGTGTCGGCGGGCCTCCACGAGACGTACTCCTATCCGTTCGCCGACCGGGAGAGCGACGAGTCCGCGTTCGCCCCCTGGCTCGAGGCGACCGGGATCGCCCGCGAACCGCTCACGCTCGCCAATCCGGTGGACGCTTCGAAACGGCACCTGCGGGCGACGCTGCTCCCGGCGATCCTGGACGCGGCCTCGCGCAACTTCCGGCACGGCGCCCGTGAGGTGGCGCTCTTCGAGGTCGGCCGAGCGTTCGGATCGGACGGAGACCCTTCCCGGCCCGACACCTTCGAATCACGGCGCTTCGCCTTCGCGCTCGGGGGCGAGGCACGGCCGCACTGGAGCGCGCCGGCGGACTCGCGCGCCACGGATTTCCACGACGCGAAAGGCCTCTTCGAACGCCTCCTCGAGCGGTGGGTCCCGCCGGAGGCGCTCGCGTGGAAAGTTTTCGGCGCACCGGCGTTCGTGGCGGGCGCGGCGGCCCGGTGTGAAACGAGAGAGGGCCTTCTCCTCGGCGTCGTCGGAGTCGTCGGGAAAGCGGAGCGGGAGAAACGTCGTCTGCCCGACGGCGTTTCGGCGGCCGAGATCCTCGTCGACGCGATTCCTCGCGAGGCGCGGACGGTTCGCTTCCGCCAGTTCTCGCTCTTCCCGCCGATCGTCGCCGACCTCTCGTTCTCCCTTCCCGCGGCGATCGCCTGGGAGATCGTGGATCGGTTCGCGAGGGCGCTCGGGCTCGCGAACCTCGAGTCGTTCCGGCTCTTCGATCGGTACACGGGACCGGGCGTCGTCGAGGGGCACGTGAAGACGACCGTTCGGCTCACGTTCCGTGCCGCGGACCGGACCCTCGAACAGGAAGAAGTCAACGCGGAACGGGATCGGCTCGCCGCCGCGCTTCGGACTCACTTCGACGCAGCCGTTTGACAGCGGATAGCTGATAGCTTCCCCCCATGGACACGACGAAAGTTTTCGACGTCCTCGACCGCAAGATCGAGAAGCTGCTCGCCCGGCTCGCGACCCTCGGAGAGGAGAACGACAAGCTGAAGGTGGATCTCGCCGCGGCGCGCCGCGCCGAGAAGGATGCCGGGGAGTCGCGCGGCGTCGTCGAAAAACTCAAGGCGGATCTCGCCGCCGCCCGGCGTGTTGAGAAAGACGCGGCGGACTCGCGCGACGTCGCCGAGCGGCTCGAACGAGACCAGGACGCGGTTCGCGAACGCCTGGAGAAGTTGGTCGCGACACTTGAGGCGGCCGAAACGAAAAAGGGTTAGCGGATCGCCCCCGTCGTTCGTAAATCGTTGACTCCGCTGGGGGCAATAACTACACTCAGCCCGTTGAAAGGAGACACGAGGCCATCGCGTGGAGAAGCTGGGTAGCGTGACGCAGGTCGAAATTTTCGGTCAGACCTACAATGTCCGGGCCGAAGGCGACAGCACCTACATCCACGACCTCGCGCGCCTCGTGGACTCGCGAATGAAGGAAGTGGCCGAAAGGACAGCCAC
>JBKJVY010000021.1:0-12988 GCA_046717185.1 Thermoanaerobaculia bacterium | reverse complement strand
GTGCCGTAGCTCTTGAAGTTGAAGAGAACGCCGAGCACCGTTGATACGAGGGCCGCCAGCGGGTATGGAATCCCGATCAGGATGCAGATCGCGAATACCGTGTATCCGAAAGCGGTATTCAGCCCGCCGACCAGCAAGAATCGAACGAAGCGCCTTCGCAGGAGCCGACGAATCCCTCCCTTACCGCTCCCCTCGCCCGGACCCTCCCCTTTCACAGCGGGAAAATCGGCGGGGTTGCTACAATCTCCGGACGAGCGGTGAACGCCGCTCAGAGATTTCATGAAGACAATTATACTGGCCGGCGGAACCGGGAGCCGGCTGTCGGAAGAGACCGGACCGCGGCCAAAGCCGATGCTCGAGATCGGCGAGCATCCCATCCTCTGGCACATCATGCAGATCTACGCCTTCCACGGCTTCTCCGAGTTCCTCGTGGCGCTCGGCTACAAGGGCGACGTCATCAAGGACTATTTCCTCAACTTCTACGCCCGCAACGCGGACCTGACCGTACGCCTCGGCCAGGGTGAAAACGAGATCCACTCCGCATCTCCTCCCGATTGGACGGTCCATCTGGTCGATACAGGCATCGCGACGCAGACCGGCGGGCGCATGAGGCGGCTCTCCTCCTGGATCGGAAAGGAAACGTTCCTGATGACGTATGGCGACGGAGTTGCCGACGTCGATCTGACGTCTCTCGTCGCCTTTCACCGTTCTCACGGGAAGCTCGCGACGATCACGGCGGTCCGGCCTCCGGGACGCTTTGGCGCGCTGGTCCTCGACTCGGATCGCGTGACCGCATTCGCGGAAAAACCCCAGGTCGGCGAGGGATGGATCAACGGCGGGTTCTTCGTGCTGGAACCCGCCGTCCTCGATCTCATCGGCGGAGACGAGATGCTCTGGGAGCTCGATCCCTTGAGCACGCTCGCGGCGCGAGGAGAGCTGATGGCCTTCCGCCACTCCGGTTTCTGGCAGCCGATGGACACGCTGCGGGAGAAACGGCTGCTCGAGGAGCTCTGGCACTCCGGCAAGGCTCCCTGGAAGTGCTGGGCGTGACTTTCTGGGAAGATCGCTCGGTTCTCGTTACCGGAGCCACGGGTCTCGTCGGCTCCACGCTCGTGCCTCGCCTGCTGAAGGAGAACGCCCGAGTCACGGTGCTCGTGCGCGACTGGGACCCGCAGTCGGAGCTGATCCGCAGCGGAGCGATAAGCGGGTGTCGGGTCGTCTCGGGCCGACTGGAATCCCTGCCGGACGTCGAGCGGGCTCTCGTCGAGAACGATGTCGAGACGGTGTTTCATCTCGGCGCCCAAACCGTTGTCGGGACCGGCTACCGCAGCCCCCACGCGACTTTCGAAAGCAACATCCGGGGCTCCTACACGCTTTTCGAGGCCTGCCGCCGGCACGCCGCGCGGCGGGTCGTCGTCGCCTCGAGCGACAAGGCGTACGGCGAATCCGCGGTCCTTCCCTACACGGAGGAAATGCCCGCGCAAGGACGCTATCCGTACGACGTCTCCAAGAGCTGTACGGACCTGCTCGCGTCGTGCTACGCGCACACCTACGGGCTGCCCGTCGTCGTCGCGCGCTGCGGGAACATCTACGGCGAGGGAGACTTGAACTGGAGCCGCCTGATTCCCGGCACGATCCGCTCGGTCCTGGCGGGGCAGGCGCCCGTGATCCGCTCCGACGGACTCTACCGGCGCGACTACATCTACGTCGCCGATGCGGTCGAGGCCTATCTGGCGCTCGCCGAAAGAATCGAGCTTCCGGAGGTCCGGGGAGAGGCCTTCAACTTCGGGCCCGGCGAGTCCCAAACGGTCCTCGAAGTCGCCCGGGCCGTTCTGCGGCTGGCCGGTCGCGGCGACCTCGAGCCGGTGATCGAGAACACCGCGCGCGGAGAGATCCGCGACCAGCACCTGAACAGCGCGAAGGCGGAGAGGCTCCTCGCCTGGAAGTCGCGGTGGCCTCTCGAGGAAGGCCTCGAGAAGACGATCGCATGGTATCGGGACCGCCTCGCGAACCCGTCATGACGGCGCCGGATCTCCTGCGCGAGCAGATCCTGGCGCTGACCGCCGAGTATGCCCGGGAGCAGTGGCCGGAGCGCGAGTTCGTCCCGGGCGAAACCCCGGTGCCCGTCTCCGGCAGGGTCTTTGACGCCGACGACGTCGGCCACCTGGTCGATGCTTCGCTCGATTTCTGGTTGACGGCCGGGCGCTTCGCCGCTCAGTTCGAGCGGGACTTCGCGCGCCTGCTCGGCCGGCGTGCCGCCCTCCTCTGCAACTCAGGGTCGTCTGCCAACCTCGTTGCCCTGACGACGCTGACGGCCGCCGAGCTCGGTGAGCGCCGGCTCCGGCCGGGAGACGAAGTCGTGACCGTGGCGGCGGGATTCCCGACCACGATCAACCCCATCCTTCAGAACCGCCTCGTCCCGGTCTTCCTCGACATCGAGCTCGGCACCTACAACGTCTCCGTGGATCGCCTGGAAGAGGCGATGGGCCCGCGCACGCGGGCGATCATGCTGGCCCACACGCTGGGCAACCCGTTCGACCTCGACATCGTCACGCGCATCGCGCGCGAGCGAGACCTCTGGCTGGTCGAAGACAACTGCGATGCGCTCGGTTCCCTTTACCGGGGCCGCCAGACGGGGACATTCGGCGACCTCTCGACCTTCAGTTTCTACCCCGCGCACCACATAACGATGGGGGAAGGCGGCGCGGTCGCGACCGATCAACCGCTGCTCAAGAAACTGACGGCGTCGTTCCGCGACTGGGGTCGGGATTGCTGGTGCGATCCGGGGAAAGCCGACACGTGCGGGAAGCGCTTCGACTGGCAGCTCGGGCAGCTGCCGCACGGGTACGACCACAAATACATCTACTCTCACGTCGGATACAACATGAAGGCGACCGACATGCAGGCCGCCGTCGGGGTGGCGCAGCTGAAGAAACTGCCGGGGTTCATCGCCGCGCGAAAACGGAACTTTGCCCGGCTCTCCGAGGGTCTCGCGCCGCTTTCCGAGCACCTCCTGCTGCCGCTCGCGACCGCCGGAAGCGACCCCAGCTGGTTCGGTTTCCCGATCACGGTTCGTCCCGAAGCCCCCTTCTCCTACCGCGAAATCGTGGCCCACCTGGAGTCCCGCCGGATCGCCACGCGGCAGGTCTTCGCCGGCAATGCGTTACGGCAGCCCGCGTATCAGGGGATCGAATGCCGGGTCGTCGGCGAGCTCGTCAACACGGATGTCGCGATGCGGCAGACTTTCTGGATCGGCGTCTATCCGGGGATCACGGACGAGATGGTGGACTTCGTCGTGTCCGAGCTTGCCGGGTTCGTCCGCGCGCAGGCCGCCTGAGCGACGCGGGCGGCTCCCACTCATAGCCCAAGCACCTTCCGAATGGCCTCCGGGTAGGCTCGGTGCTCCTCTTCGAGGATGCGCTGCGTGACGGCTTTCTCGTCATCGCCCGGCAGGATGGGCACCGTCCTCTGAACGACGATCGGGCCCGAGTCGAGACCTTCGTCCACGAAATGGACGGTGCATCCGGAAACGACCTCTCCAGCCTCGAGCGCGCGGCGCGGGGCTTCGAGCCCGGGGAATCCCGGAAGAAGCGAAGGGTGGATGTTCAGGATCCTTCCCCGGTACGCCGCGACGAACTCAGAGGACAGCAGACGCAGGTAGCCGGCGAGGCAGATGAGATCGGGCTCGAGGGGGTCGAGTATCGCCCGGATGACCGCCTCGTGCTCCTGCCGACCTCCACGGTTCGGCCGGGGAACCGCGTGAGCCGGGATGCCGCGCCGCTTCGCCTCCAGAAGGCCGGGCGCGTTCGACTGGTCCGAAAAGACCGCAACGATGCGCGTTTCCGGAATCTCTCCCCGCTCGACCGCGTCCGCGATCGCTCGGAAGTTCGATCCGCGGCCGGAAAGAAAGACGGCGATTTTCTTCATCGGCTCTTTAACGGCGGACCGGGCCCCGGGGAAATGGCGATCGCGGCGGTCCGCGGCGCCCGGCGTTGCATGGTGTAGACCGGGACCGCATAGCCGGACCGCTCGTAGGACTTCCTCGACACGACCGAGTAGCTCCGGCGAAGCCGTTGAAGATCGGGGCCGTTATCGAAGTTCGGGAACGCCAGAAAGTAAACCGTGTGGGGCGGCGCTTTCCGGCGCTCGAGATCGTTGACGGAAATATACCGGACCCACCCAATATCCAACACCCGACACGTCCGCCTTCCCTCGGGAGTGACAGCGCCGGGTCGCATGAGCCACGCCTTCTCGTTGCCGACGAATGTCGTGCTCCAGGGTGACCGAATGTCCGCGAAGATGGCGTTCTGAATCTCGTCGAACTTCAGATACTCCAGGTTATAGACGAGCTGATCCATCGAATAACCACAACATTCGTTGTTCCAGGAAGTCAGTTTCAGGAGCTCGTGTCGTCCGAAGGAAAACGTTCCCCAGAAGCGCCGGGACACGGGGTCGATGGTCCGGAAGTCGGACGCCAGCAAGACCAGGAACGTCAACCCGAGGAAGGCGTACCGCGGTGTCGCGCGCGGGATGACGACACGGAGCGCGACGAGAAAGAGCAGGACGAACAGCGGCACGATCCCCAGGAGATACCGGGCGTGGGAGAAGGTTTCGTAGCGCGTCAGCGTATAGGTCGTCGCCAGGAAGGCGAGAATGACAAAGAGGAGAGGCCGGTGAAAGAAGGCCTCGGACCTCAACCGGGCACGGCAACGGCGGGAAAGAGCGAGCGCGAGCCCCGCGGCGAGCAGACCCAGGGTCAGGATCCAGGAGAAACTCAAGATCCAGATCGTCGGCGCGTATCTCCCCGCGTAGATCTCGCCGGGATTGAAAACGAGGAACCTCCTGGCGATTTCGGAGAAGGAGAAGGACGTCTTCGGATCGCCCCATATGAGCGGTTGACCCTGCCTCAGCCGGAGACCGGCGACCGCGAGATAGAGAAGGGCCGGGGCAAAGAGAACGGAGTACTTCCGGATCGCCGGCCAGAGCCGTCGCGGGAGAAAGACCTCGTGGCCAACGAAGACGAGCAGGTAGAGAACGGTCGTGAGGCCGTAGAGAGCGACACCGGTCTCCTTCGAGAAAGCGAGAAACGTCGCGAAGAGGGCCGCAAGGGCGATCCTCTCTTTGAGCAACGCGGCCAGAAACAGCAGGAAGAAAACGAACACTCCGTAGTCCGGAGTCATGTTGAGCGAATTCGCCAGCGCCGCGGGCCACACGACGAGGATCGCCGTCCCGAGCAAGCGGTCGCCGCGCGACTCACGCCGGGGCCAGAATGCTCCCGTGATAATCCAGAAGGCTGTGATCGCCAGGCATCCGAGCGCCACGTTCGTCAGATTGAGCAGGATCGCGCTCCCGCCGCTGAGCCATTGCCCCGGGGCGAAAAGCAACATGTAGAGCATGGAGGGGTGCCCGAAGCAATTGAAGTTCATGGGGTTGAACGAGCGGTACAGGCTGGGCACGAGGCACTGGTCGTAGTACGCTCGGGCATCCCACGCCGGAACAGCCCCCAGCCGCGGCAACGTCAATAATAGAAACAGAAGAAGGATCGCGCCGAGCGACGGATCGATCCGAGCCAGCAGGCCCGCGAAGCCACCCGCCCGCGCCGGGCCGGTCTCCGGCGGGCCTTGCATTCGAGAAGCGCCTGACAAGCCGGGCTTCTACGACGACTCGATTACGACGCGCCGGCGACCCGCCACGACAGCGCCGATGACATCGTGAGGCTGGCCGCGCGCCGCCAGATCGTCCGTGACGCGCCGGACGCTTTCCCGGTCGATCAGGAGAACCATGCCGATGCCCATGTTGAACACGCGATGCATCTCTTCGAAGGAGACGCGTCCCTCGCGCTGCAGCAGCTGAAACACCGGCGGCACGGACCAGGAGCCCGCCCGGATCACGACGTCGAGCCCTTCCGGAAGGACCCGCGGGATGTTCTCGTAGAAACCGCCCCCGGTGATGTGCGCCATCGCGTGGACGAGGTCCTCGGCCAGGAGAGGTTCCAGGACTCCCAGGTAGGACAGATGCGGGGCCAGCAGGACGTCGGCGATCGATCTCCCGCCGAGTCCTTCCAACGTGTCCGCCGGCCGCTTGCCCAGCTCCTCGAAGAGGATCTTGCGAGCGAGCGAGTAGCCATTGGTGTGCAGTCCCGCCGAGGGAAGCCCCAACACCACGTCGCCGGCAACGACGCGCGACCCGTCGAGGAGGTTCGCCCGATCGACGACTCCCACGATCGTCCCGGCGACGTCGTACTCGCCCGCCGCGTAGAATCCCGGCATCTCGGCCGTCTCTCCGCCGAGAAGCGCCGCCCCGTTCTCCCGGCAACCGCGCGCGATCCCTTCGATGATCGAGGTCAACACCGCCGCGTCGAGTTTCCCCGTGGCGATGTAATCGAGGAAGAAGAGCGGGCGCCCTCCCTGCACGAGGATGTCGTTGACGCAGTGATTCACCAGGTCCGCCCCGCAGGTGTCGTGGCGTCCGGTTTCGAAGGCGACCTTCAGTTTGGTCCCGACGCCGTCGGTGGAAGCGACGAGCACGGGCTCGCGATAGCCGGAGAAGTCGGGGCGGAAGAGCCCGCCGAAGCCGCCGACGTCTCCGAGGACGGCCGCGTTAAACGTCGAACGGATGGCCTGGCGGGTGCGGAGGAGCGCTGCGCTCTTGGCGCCGATATCGACGCCAGCGGCGGCATAACGGTTCGTTTCCAAGGAGGGCGATTATAGGCTCGCGGCTCCGCGCGAGGATGACGTCAGTCTTTCCAGCGGGCGACGAACGGACCGATCTCCCGGGAGTGAGGGAAGAGCTTCTCGAACTGAGTGAAGACGTCCGGTCGAATCTTCGTGGCCCACGACGCCGGCGCTCGGTTGAGGACCACGGCGCGGGTTCCGTTCTCTTCGAGAGTCTGAAACAGTTCTTCAGGTCGTTGCATGGGATCGCGGGGATCGGCGGCACCGTGCGGCGCGGCATCCTCGAGGCCGGCGAGAAAATGAACCTCGGGGCAATCGGGACCGGCATAGATCGGCTTTCCGCCGCTCTTCTCCTGGATCAACGGGATCAGCGCTCCGTACGACCAGGCGTCTTCCGCTGTTACCCGAAGGCCACCCGCGCGAGTAAGGTCGAGCACGTTCTGCGGATCGTACCGCTTGAAATAAGAGCCCAGGTCATACACGTAACCGGGATTGGTGCGGAGGAGGGCGAAAAGCAGGTAGAAGGCCAGCATCGCCGCGTGCAAGAACCGCGGCCCACGCGGCTCGCTTCCTGCGAGCGCAAAGATCGCGAGCGCGATCAAAGGCGCGAAATAGAAGAAATAGATCGGCGAGGCGAACGGGAACTGGACCAGACCCGTGACCGCGACCACGGCGGAAAGCAGGAAAACTTTCTGCCGGGTTTCCGGACTCCAGGAACCCCGGCGCTGAGCGAGCGCGAGCCGCAGGCAGGCCGCCAGGACCACGGAGACGCCCAGCGAGCGCACGGAGAGCCAAATCAAGCGATAGACGCCGGGCGACGACCCGGACAGCAAGAGTGAGGCGGCCAGCATTGTCGCAAGGAGAGCCAGGACAAGCCGGTCAAACCGAAAGCGCGGGAGAAAGCCGGCACCGAGCACGATCGTGTAGGGAACCGCGGGCCAGAATGCGGAGAGAGTTGGCAACCACCTATGAACGACCTGCACGTGAGCCCCGGTCCCGGTGATCAGTCCGCGGATCAAGTCGTGGAGCGCGCCGTTGACGGCGAACGGAATCAGAAAGAGAAGAACCGGCAGGAGGACGCCCGCCCCGAGCGGAAGAAACGACCGCATCAGGACCGAGAAACGGTGCGCGAAGCGGCCGCCTCCATAGGAAACCTCGCACCAGATCAGGAAGCCGGAAATCGCGGCGGACGGCACCAGGAAATGGAGGAGCTCCATTTCGGCCAGTCGGTGCCGGACGATGAGGAAGAGGAGCGTCAGGAAGAGCGCGAGCCCCCCCGCTTTGAAAAGAAGGTATCCGGAGAGGCGTCGTTCTCCGGAGACGTGGCCGGGCGGCACCGAGAGGTCTTGTTCCCGGTAAAGAAGGAAGAGCAGGGACGCAGCGATGAAGTGCGCGCCGATGACTTTGAAGAGGCAGGAGACCCCGGCGAAAACGCCGGCCAGAAACAGCCAGCGCCTCTGCCCTGTCTCGACGTGACGCAGCAGAGCGAACGTGCCCCAGGTCGCCAGGAACAGGTTGTACCAGGAGGGGATGTCGGTGAAGTAATTCGGCAGACTCCAGGCCACGGCGAGCAGCGTGACCAGTCCCGCAGCGAAAGGAGAGCCGAATCGGGAGGCGACCGCGAAGACCGCGGGAACGAAAGCCAAGAACGCGAGAAAAAGAATCAGGCGCAGCGAGGTCAGCTGGAGCCCGAAGACGCGAAAGGCAAGCGCGTTCCAGTAGGTCAGGCCGCCCGTGTAAACCTCCGGGAAATCGCGATGCGGGACCTCTCCATTCAATACTCGTTCCGCCGACTGACCGAGGATTCCGTCGTCGTGCGGAATCCACCCGCGGTTCCGAAACGGAAACACGTAGCTCGCGCTGAGGATCCAGACGAGCAGGAAGACGAATCGTTTCTTCTCCCGGAACGGTGAGAGCGCTCTTCGAACCGCTTCGCTGAAATGAGCCGGGGCCGGCTGTCCCGCCGCCGCCTGCGGTGTCACGGCTCGCACTCCTTCCATCGTACGACGAACCGGCCGATATCGCGCGTACGAGGAAAGAGGACCTATCGCAAGCGCCGCGGCTCCGGCACCCGGCAGAAACGGCGTAAGCGCTCCGTCACGTGACGACCGCCGGCCGGTCGCTCCAGCGCTCCCACGCCCGGGACGCACGAATCTCGTCGATCACGTCGAACGCGCGGTCGAGCTCCTCGTCCGCGGTGTAGAAGTGCGGCGACAGGCGGATGCCCGCCCCCGGCCGATAGTCGACGACGACGTCGCGCGCGTTCAGCTCGCGGGAGACTTCGAGCGCGTGGTCGAAGTCGACCGACACCGCTCCGCCACGGCGGTCCGCCGCCTCCGGCGTCGCCGAGCGAAACCCGCGGCGGCGCGCGAGCTCGAGGATCCGCGCGGTCTGGCGAAGCGACTTCGCCCGGATTTGTTCGACGCCCGCCTCTCGGACGAGCCGCGGACCCTCGCGGGCGGCATAGAGGGCGGGTACGGCGGGCGTTCCGAGGAGGTAGCGGAAAGCGTCGTCTCGCCACCGCATCGGGGGCGGATCGAAGTCGAACGGCGCCGGGTGCGCCATCCACCCGGTCAGGGACGGCTCGAGGCGCGCCCTCAGCTCCGGCCGGACCCACAGGAACGCGCCGCCCGGGCCGCCGCAGAGCCACTTCAGGACTCCGCCGACAAGGACATCGGCGGAGAGAGCGTCCACGGAGACGGGAAGCGTGCCGACCGACTGGTAGGCGTCGAGCGCGAGGAGCGCGCCTTCGCGGCGGCACTTCTCGGCGATCGCGCGAATGTCGAGCACGAACGCGCTCCGGAAGAGGACGTGGGAGACCGCAACGAGAGCGGTCCGTCCGTCGATGGCGTCACAGATTCGCGACTCGTCCGCTGAGAGGCCGTCGCCTCCGGGCGAAGGGACGACGACGATCTCCGCTCCAAGGCGCGGGCCGAGCGTCTCGTAGAGGTAGCGGACCGTCGGGAACTCCCCTTCGACGAGCACCACCCGGTTGCGGGGCGGGGTGAGGTCGAGCGACGAAAGAACGACGGCCGAGGCGACCGTCACGTTCGGGAGCATCGTCACGGTGCCGGGGGACGCACCGAAGAGGGGCGCGATCTCGTCCCCAACGGCGACCGACATATCCCACCATCCCTCCGCCCACGCCCGGACTCCCCGCGTCGCCCACGTCCGGGCGTACTCGGAGAGTCCTTCTTCCGCGCCGCGCGGCATGGCACCGAGCGAGTTCGAAATGAGATAGGTCGACTTCTCGAGGATGGGGAACTCGCGACGGAACCGGAGAAGAGGATCGGCGGTCATCGCGAGGACGGGACGATCGCGGTGGGCGGGCCCACGCGGCCCCCCCTTTTGTAAATCTCCTCGATCCGGCGAACGTTCAGAACACTCGCGAGCGGGTCGTCGGACAGCACGAGAAAGTCGGCGCGCTTGCCGAGCTCGAGCGTGCCGCGGTCTCCCGCTATTCCGAGCGACCGCGCGGAAGTCTGAGTGGCGGCCCGGATCGCCTCGAGCGGAGAGAGCCCCGCCTTCACGAAAAGGTCCATCTCGATCGACGCGCCGAGGCCAGGGAACGCCCACATGTCGGTTCCGAGCGCGATGGGAACGCCGGACGCATGGAGCCGCCGAAGGTTCTCGCGGAGGAGGGGCAACCGCCGCCGGACGTTGTCGAAGTTGGGATAACGGCGGCGGTAGCCGTCCGAGTACTCCTTCGACCGGTAGCGGGCGATCGTTCCCGCGGGCAGTCCGGAGCCGGGCCGGGTGACGATCGGGTCGCGGAATACGCCGTCCACGAATGCGCGCGTGTCCGCGAGGAACTCGAAGACGTCCATCGTCGGGACGTAGAACACCGGCCGGCTCTTCATCACCGCAACGGTCGAGGCGTCGAACCGATCGAGGACCCCGTGAGCGAGCAGTGTCGCTCCGCCGGCGACGGCCGCACGGGCGTCGGCGAGGTTCGGCGCGTGGACCGACGACCGCATGCCGAGCTTCGCCGCCTCCAAGAGGAGAGCGTCAGCGATTCCCGGCGCCATCCGGGGCAGCCGGGGGCTCGGATCGCGGCACCAGCCCATGTCGTCGAGCATCAGCTTGATCTCGCGGGAACCGACGGCCTTCGCCGTGCGGACCGCCGCCCGCGCCGCCTCCGCGGTCTCCGGAGTGCGGCCGAGGTTCGTGTCCGGCGGCTCTCCCTGATCCCACCAACCTCCCCTCGCCGTGAAGATCGGCGCCGCGGGGACGACTTCCGGAATCTCCGAGCGCATCTTCGACGACTCCGCGAGCGCCTGCGACTTCCGGACGTCCTCGGACATCAGCCGCACCGTGGTGACGCCCCAGCGCAGCATCTGCTTCAGGTCCTCGTCCGACTCGGCGTGGACGTGCGCGTCGATGAGACCGGGAACGATCCATTTCCCGGAGACGTCGCGCTTTTCCACCCATGGGGGCAGGCCGGCGAGCGCGGCGGGCGTGGCCGGACCGACCGCGACGATCCGGCCGTTCTCGACGACGAGAAGGGCGTTCTCGCGGGGAGAGGCCCCCGTGCCGTCGACAAGCGTCGCGCCGCGGAAGGCGACGACAGCGAAAAGCACGATCCTAACGGGAGACCGCTCCCTCTTTTTCGAGCTCCTCCTCGGGAACTTCAACCGGGTAGACGCCCGTGAAACAGGCGGTGCATGTCGCCTGGCGCGGGCGCCCGAACGCCTCGAGCATTCCCTCCGCGGAGAGGTACCCCAGGCTATCGGCATCGATGAAGCGCCGAATCTCCTCGACCGACTGGTTCGCGCCGATGAGCTCCTGCCGCGTGGGCGTGTCGATTCCGTAGTGACACGACGCGACCGTGGGCGGCGACGAGACCCGCATGTGCACTTCGCCGACGCCAGCCTCCCGCAGCATCCGGATGATTTTCTGCGACGTCGTTCCGCGAACGATCGAATCGTCGACGAGAACGATTCTCTTGCCTTCGACGACCTCGCGCACCGGGTTCAGCTTGACCTTCACGCCGAAGTGGCGAATGGACTGTTTCGGCTCGATGAAGGTTCTCCCCACGTAGTGGTTGCGAACCATGCCGAGGGCGAACGGGAGCCCCGACTCCCGGGCAAAGCCGAGCGCCGCGTACATGCCGGAGTCGGGAACGGGAACGACGACGTCTGCCTGCGCGGGGTGCTCGCGAGCGAGCCGGGCGCCGAACGCCTCCCGCGACGCGGCGACGCTCCGGCCGAAGACCTTCGAGTCGGGGCGCGCGAAGTAGACGTGCTCGAAGATGCACGGCGTCGAGTTGGACATCGCGAACCGGCGCGGCGAAAAGCCCTCCCGCGACAGCCGCACGATCTCTCCCGGCTCGACGTCCCGCTCGAATCGGGCGCCGATGAGGTCGAAAGCGCAGGTTTCCGAAGCCACGACCGGCGAGCCCTCACGGGTCCCGAGGGAGAGTGGCCGGATTCCGTTCGGATCCCGCGCCGCGAAGATCCCTTCGCGCGCCAGGACGACGATCGAGTAGGCGCCGCGGACTTCGAGGAGCGCTTCCGCCAGGGCCGACGGCAGGTCCGGCGCCTTCGACCGCGCCACGAGGTGGAGGATCACCTCCGAGTCCGAAGTCGTGGTGAAGAGGGCGCCGGAGGACTCGAGGTTCCTTCGGATCTCGCGCGCGTTGACGAGGTTTCCGTTGTGAGCCAGCGCGAGCGGGCCGCGCCCGGTGGCGAAGACGATCGGCTGGGCGTTGGCGAGGAGCGACGCCCCCGACGTCGAATACCGCACGTGCCCGATCGCCGTGCGCCCGGGGAGCCGGGAGAGCCGCGCCTCGTTGAAGACGTCGGCGACGTAGCCCATCTCCCGCTCGACGAGAACGCGATCCTCGTCGAGCGTCGCGATCCCGGCGGATTCCTGGCCCCGATGCTGAAGGGCGTACAGCCCGAGGTACGCGATGTTCGCGGCGTCCTCCGAATCGGCAATCCCGAAGATGCCGCACTCGTCGCGGAAACCGGAGCGGGGGCCCATTCTGGCTAGGAGATCCAGTCGGCGAAGATGCGGACCTTCTTCGCTGCGCGCCACATCTCGGCCTTGACCTTCATTTTGATCGGGAAGGTCTCCCCGCTCGCGCCGGCGCGCACAGCGTACTTCCCGGTGGACCACCCGATCTGCTTGCCCGACTCGTCCAGAAAGCGAATCTGCATCTCCACGCGGTGAACCTGTCCGTCCGTGTTATTCGCGGTGAAGACCCAGTCCGCGAGCGTCGGGTCGGCCCCCTCCCCCGACTTCACCTTCACGGTCAGCGAAGTGATCGACGCCTCGAACCGGCGCGACTTGTAGGAGAGTCCTTTGAGAGG
>JBKJVY010000020.1:0-3702 GCA_046717185.1 Thermoanaerobaculia bacterium | reverse complement strand
GCTCGTGCCGCTCCTTGCGCGGGAGCCCGGAGTAGACGAGCGGCAGCTCGACCTGGTGGAGCGCGCTCGTGCGCGGCAGCAGGTTGAACGTCTGGAAGACGAAGCCGATCTCCTGGTTCCGGATCGCCGCGAGCTCGTCGTCCGACATCCGGGCGACCTCCCGGCCGTTCAGAATGTACGAGCCGGCCGTGGGCGTGTCGAGGCAGCCGATGAGGTTCATCAGGGTGGACTTCCCGGAGCCGGACGGCCCCATGATCGCGACGTACTCGCCGCGGTCCAACTGGAGAGAGACCCCGTCCAGCGCCCGGACTTTCTGGGCCCCCATCTCGTACACCTTCGTGATGTCTCGAATGTCGATCAGCATCTCGCTCCCTACTTCTTCGTTGCGCTCTCAATGACCGCCGCCCCGTCCCGGAGGCTCTTCAGCGTGCGATAGGGCCCGACCGCGATCCTCTCGCCTTCCCGCACCCCGGAGAGGATCTCCGCCCGGGTCTCGTCGTTCAGCCCGACCTCGACCGTCGCGGCGCGGGCCTTGCCCCCCTCCACCCGGTATACGATTTTCTGCCCTTCCGGGTTCGAAGAGGAGCCACTCGTTCCCCCGGCGTCCTTTTTCTCGACGATCGCCTGGATGGGTACGACGAGCACGCCCTTCCGGCTCTCCGCCTGAATGCGGGCCCGCGCCGTCATCCCGGGGCGAAGCCCCTCACCCGGCCCCACGATTCGCACCTTGACGGGGAAGTACGCCACCTCCTGCCGCTTCACGGCGGAGTCGGCGATCTCGGTCACCTCGCCAGCGAGCTCCCGGTCCGGGAAGGCGTCCAGACGAACCGCGGCCTTCTGGCCGACCCGGACCCGCGCGACGGCCGACTCGTCGACCTCGACTGCCGCCTCGATCGCGGACAGGTCCGAGACGGTCAGTATGACCGAGCCGGGCATGTTCATCGTCCCGGTCACGACGGTCTCTCCCTCCTCGGCGTTGACGCGCGTGATTCGGCCCGCGATCGGCGACACGATCGTCGTCTTCGAAAGCGCGTCTTCGGCCGCGGCGACCGAGGCCCGCGACTCCCGAGCCCTCTCCCGCGCGGCCGCGAGCGCCGTCCGCGCGCTCTCGTGATCGAGCTCGACGGATTCGAGGAACTCTCGGGAGGCGATCTTCTGGGCAGCGAGATCGCGCGCGCGGGCGACGCGCGAATCCGTGTTCGCGAGCGTGGCCCTCGCGCGCCGGATCTCCGCATCGGCCGCTGCCGCGGTCGCGAGAGCCCGGTCCCGCTGCGAGGCATACTGCGCGCGCTCGAGGTCCACGAGCCGGTCCCCACGCGCGACCCGGTCCCCCTCGCGGACCCGTAGCTTTTCGATACGCGCGATGACCTGGGACGAGATGTCCACGTGCGTCTTCGCCTGGATCTCCCCGGTTGCAGTCACGACGGACCGGATCTCGCCCCGTTCCACGCGGCCCGTTTCGACCGGCGTTCCTCGGGGGCGCGAGCCGACGAGCGACACCGTGACGATCACGCCGAGCACGACGAGCGCGAGGACGGGAAGAATCCACTTTTTCATCGGCCCGTGCTAGCTGAAGATCGCCGTGAACCCCGCCTTTCCGAAAACATAGAGGGCCCATAGCGATCCCACGATCGACGCCGCCTTCCCTCGCGACACCTTCGCCGCGACCGAGTAGCCGACGACGAGGAGCACGAGCACCCAGATCGAAAAGACATCGAGTGACTGGAGGAGCGAGTGCAATACCGGGTTCGCCTGCCGGTCGGCGAGGAACGCGGGGCTCGATCGGACGAGGTCACCCAGGTCGGCTGGGTTGAACCGGTCGAGACGCATCGTGAAAAAGATGAGCAGGATCGCGGACAGGCAGTTCGGCAAATACGCGTGCGAAGTCACGCCGAGCGACTGCCGGTACGAGTGATCCCAGCCAAATGCTTTGAAGGACAGCCAGAAGACGCCCGCGAGCAGGAGTGCGATCACGGTCGGCGCGAGCGTGCCCCACACGTAGACGAGGCCGGAGAATCGCTTCTGCGCGTCGACTATCTTTTCGATCCGCTCCTCCGAGACCGCTTCGTCTCGTGCGGCGAGCTGCTCGCGGACGGCCGCCTCCATGTCCATCCGCGGAAGGAGCACCGCCGTGGCCAGAATGGAGAGCACCGTCGAAAGCAGGAGGGGTGCGACCCACCCCGGCCTCCGGGCGATCGCAGTGAAGGTGCGCGCCGGCGCGAAGAAGACGCCGGCGATCCGGCCGAGCGGGGAATCGGCGCCCGGCGCGACCGGCTCGGACGAAGCGGCCGGACTTTCCATCGTCAGCGGGCGGAGTCTACCGCTTCGCCCCCGGGCGGGCGCCCCCTCAGGGGACCACCGGCGCCGGCGCCGCGAGGGGCTGCGGGCTTCGGCTCGCCGCTCGGGGCAGCTCCGCCTCCGGCAAGTCTTCGATCCGGATGCCCTTCCAATCGAGGATGTCGGCGATCGCATAATGGTACGCCGATAGCGCCTTCCGGTAAATGGCGAGCGCCTGGAGCTCGTTGACCCGTGCGAGCGACAGGTCGCTCGTGATCTCCAGGACCTGGAACGACGTCGTCATCCCGTTCTCGAACTTCTTGCGCTCCGCGTCGAGATTGCGCTCGGCGAGCTCGCGAGACTTCTCGGCCGCGACGATGGAACGCGCCGCCGTGTCGATGTCGCGCGCGGCCGCGCGCACCTCGACGAGAACGTTCTGCTCGAGAGCGGTCAGACCGGCCTTGTTGGCCTCCCATGTGTAGAGGGCGGCGCCCCGCTGTCCCTTCGCTCGCCGGTTCAGGATCGGATACGAGAACCGCAGCCCGACCGACCAGTTCTTGAAGTCGCGGTCGAAGACCTGCCCGAAGGCGTCGCTGAAGTTCCCCGTCGTGCGCGAGATCACATTGCCCATGTCGTCGCGGATCGTCGTCGTTCCGCCGATGCCGGTGTTTCCGTAGCTCCCGACCAGATCGAGAGCGGGCTTCGTCTGGTTGCGCCAGTAGTCGTAGCGGATCCGGTCGGAGTCCACGCTGTAGGCCGCGGCGATGATCTCGGGGCGCCGCGAGAGTGCCTGGCGCATTCCCTCTTCGACGGAGACCGCCGGCTGCTCCGCGCGCACCTCGTCGGAGGGGACGATCGGAACCGACCATCGGGCTGGGTCGATGTTCAGGAGTCGTTTCAATCGGTCCTGAGCGTCCCCGATGAGCCCCTCTGCGATGATGATCTGCTGCTCCGCGGTCGCGATCCCAACCTCGGTCTGCACGATGTCGATCGGGGCGAGGGTGCCGACGTCGATCTTGATGCGCGTGATGCGGTTCAAGTCCGCGGACAGCGTCCGCGCCTCCCTCTGGACTTCGAGGTTTCGCAGCGCGTAGACGAGGTCCCAGTACGCCTGCTCCACCCGGTTCACGGTGCCCTGCACGCTCCGGACGAAATTCTGGTACGACGCGTCGCGGCTGTTTCGGGTCGTCCGGATGAGCCACGTCGTCGTGTCCCGTCCGAAGTTCCGAAGGAGCGGCTGAGTGAACGACAGCGTGAGCCCGCCGAAGTAGGACGGGTTGATGAAGAAGAACGTCGAGTTCGTGGACGTGCGGTTCCCCGCGAAGCCGAGAGTGAAGGTGCCGCCTGTCGGGGCGAGCTGGGTGACCTGGGCCCCGAAGTCGGTGCTGTCGCGCGTGCTGACGTCGGCGCCGACCAGCTGAGACG
>JBKJVY010000019.1:0-4505 GCA_046717185.1 Thermoanaerobaculia bacterium | reverse complement strand
CCGGACGCGTCGATCCAGATACGCGCGGTGCGAGTGACCTGGAAGCCCTTCTCGCGGTCGAGACCTCGCGGCGCCGAGAGGGCGAGCTCCAGAGCGCGCGCCGGTTTGCCGCCATGCCTCTGTGCTGTCTCCGATACGAGGCGGGCTCCGGCGAGCGCTTCGAGAAGGTGCTCGGCGGACCGCACGAGCCCGAGCACGCGGACCGCGTCGAGGTCTCGCACCGAGTCTCCCGGCCCACGCGAGTCCCGCCGCCCCGCCGGCTCGCGCGACGCCTGCGTGAGCACCGCGGCGTCGTACACGAGCGCGAGCGGACCGCCGGCGCCGGCATCCTCGGCCACGACGGAGGCGCCCCCCTGCCGCGTTCTCCGCTGGCCCTCGTCCTTGTAGTCGACCGTATTCTCCTGGCGGATCCGCGCCTTCAGCGGGGCCTGGGCGCGCAGACGTTCGAGCGCACCGCGCAAGTCATCGAGCGAGCTCGCATCGGCCGGCGCCGACAGTAGGATGCCGAGCGCGACGGACGCAAGGAAAGCGCGCCTCACGCGCGGCGTCCCCGCTTGACCGCGAGCGCGTAGAGGCCGACGCCGATGGCGACGAAGGCGATGGTGCCTCCGACGAGTAAAAGAACGCGCAAAGACTTGCGTTCTTCGTCGGCCGGCGGGATGCAGGAGAGCACGATCGCGAGCGCGGTCACGACGAACCCCGCCACGTTGACGATGACATTGCCCGCCGCGCCGCCCGGGATCGGCACGGAACCTGGCGCGCGCGCGACCTCACGACGCAGGACGATGCCCGACGCGAACATGTAGAGATAGGGGATGAAGTAGAGCACGAGCGTGAAGTCCGCAAAGAAGAGGTACGCGTTCTTGACGCTCGAGCCTCCGGTCGCGAGCACCGTAAAGGCGATCGCGAGCGCGCCTTGCACGAGGAGGGCGAGCGCGGGCGTGTTCCAGCGCGGATGAATGCGGGTGAACGCCGGCGGGAGGTAGCGGTCGAGCCCGGCGACGAAGAGCAGCCGGCCGTTTCCCGCGAACCAGGCGACGAGCGCGCCGAGCCCGGCGACCCACATGAGTAGCGCGGTCGGGGCGCCGAGATAGTCGAGCCCGACCCGCGAGCCGGCCGTCGTGACGGCCTGGTTGATCCCCGTGACGATCGACGTCTCCGCGGTGGGAAGCGCGACGAGGAGGGCGAGCGTGCCGGCGAGATAGACGAACGCGATCGAGATCGCGGAGAGGAAGATCGCGCGGGGGATCGTGCGTCGCGGCTCGACGATCTCCTCCGAGACGATAGGGGCGAGCTCGAATCCCGCGAACGCGAAACAGAGCTTCGAGAACGCGAGGACGAGCGCCATGTCCGAAAGGCGGGGGACGAGGGACCCGAGTGAGATCGGGTTCGCGGGACCGAAACGCACGACGGTCAGCACGGCGATCAGGAGCAGGAAGATGATCGGCAGCCAGTTCGCTGCCCCCCCCAGGTTCTGCACCCACTTGCCGGAGCGCCATCCGACGACGCTTGCCGCGACGGCGATCCCGATGAGCACGAGCGAGCCGATCAGCCCATAAGCACGGCTCTGTTCGAGGTGGGCGTACTTCGTGCCGAAGACGTACAGGCCCAGGCCGGCCGTAGCGAGCGCGAGCGACGGGTAGTAGAAGAGGTTGTTGACCCAGTAACACCAGCCCGCGACGAAGCCGTGAAAGTCGCCGAACGCGCGCTTCGCCCACGTGTAGAGGCCCCCCTCCTGCGGGAAGGCGGAAGAGAGCGCGGTGACGCAGAGGGCCTGGGGGACGAAGAAGAAGAGGCCGGCGGCGATCCAGAGGGCGAGAGACGCCGGTCCCGCGGCCGCGGCGAAGGCAATCCAGCGGGGCGAGAGGATCGCCACGACGTACATGAGGACGAGATCGCGGGAGTTGAGCTGACGCTTGAGCTCCGCCACGACGCCGATCATAGAGAATCCGGGTGCATGAACTTGAAGGGCGCGGCGCCGGAGAAGTTCGGAGCGGTGAAAACGTTCTTCTACCGCATGTGGGCGGAGCCCTCGGTCGATCCGATGCACCGCCGGATCGCGTCCGAGGTCCCGATCGAGAGCGGGCGACTTCTCGACGTCGGCTGCGGCGCCGGCAAGCTCGACCGCCTGATTGCCGCGGCGCGTCCGAACGTGCGCGTTGTCGGGCTCGACTCGTCCGAGCCGATGCTCGAGGCGGCGCGCCGGATTTCGGATGCGGATCGGACACCCAACGTCGAGTTTCGCCTCGGGACGGTGGAGGGGTCCGGCTTCGCGGAGGAGTTCGACTTCGCGGTCTCCGTCCTGTCGTTTCACCACTGGGAAGAGCCGCTCGCGGGGCTCGGCGCGGTCCACCGGGCGCTCGCACCGGGAGGCCGGTTCTGGATCTACGAGCTCGACCCGGAGGCGCCCGCGGAGGCGATCCGCGGCGACCGGCGCGCGGTGTGGGGGTTTCTCAAGATGCCGGTGCGCCTCCAGCGGGCGATGGCGCGGGATCACGGGTTCACGGCGGCGGAGCTCGACGCGGTCGTTCGGCCGGTCGTCCTGAATAGTCCGTTCCGGGATCTGCGAACGACGCGCGCGGGCTCGACCGTGCGACTGGAACTGGAACGCACCCCCTCACCCCGACCCTCTCCCCGGCGGGGAGAGGGGGTAGGCGGGGGAGAGGGGTGATCGCATGAACCTGGTGACGGCGATCGGGCGGACGCCGCTACTCGAGCTCGAACGCACGGCCGCGCGCGTGCCCGGCCTCCGCCTTTTCGCCAAGGCGGAACACTTGAACCCGGGCGGGAGCGTCAAGGACCGTCCGGCCCGCGCGATGATCCTGGACGGGATCGAGCGCGGCCTCTTGACGCCCGGCAAGAGGATCCTCGACGCCACGTCGGGAAACACGGGAATCGCGGACGCGATGATCGGCCGCGCGCTCGGCTTCCGCGTGACGCTCTGCGTGCCGGCCAACGCGTCCCGGGAGCGCCGCGCGATCCTCGCGGCCTATGACGCCGAAGTCGTCTTTACCGACCCGCTCGAAGGGACCGATGGCGCGATCCGCCGCGCGCGCACTCTCGCGGCCGCGGAGCCCGACCTCTACTTCTACGCGGACCAGTACTCCAACCCGGCGAACTGGCGCGCGCACTTCGAGACGACGGGCCCGGAGATCCACGAGCAGACGGGCGGGCGCTTGACCCACTTCGTCGCCGGCCTGGGGACCTCGGGCACGTTCGTCGGCGTGACGCGGTATCTGAAGAAGGCACTCCCCTCCGTTCGCTGCGTCTCGGTCGAGCCGGACGGCCCGCTCCACGGCCTCGAGGGAATGAAGCACATGGCGACGGCGATCGTCCCCCCGATCTACGACCCGGACCTCGCCGACGAACGCCTGGCGATCGCGACAGAGGAGGCGTACGAGACGTGCCGCCGGCTCGCGAGAGAGGAGGGCGTCTTCGTCGGACCCTCCGCGGGCGCCAGTGTCGCGGCGGCGCTCTCCGTCGCCCGGAAGCTCGACGGCGAGCCGTCGACGGTGGTGACCGTGCTGCCGGACGGCGGGACCCGCTACCTTTCCGAAGAGTTCTGGGGGAAGACGTGATCGAGATCCCGACCTCCGTGCTCGACGAGATCCGCGACCACGGACGGGACGCGTACCCGGAAGAGTGCTGCGGCGCGCTCTTAGGCCGGAAGGGGGAGCCCGCTCACGTCCTGCGCGTCGAGCGGATCGAGAACGCGCGCGGCGAAGAGAGGGCGCGTCGCTACGAAGTGTCTCCGAGGGACTACCTCCGCGTCGAGCGCCTCGCGCTCGCCGAGAACGTCGCCCTCCTCGGCTTCTACCACTCGCACCCGGACCATCCGGCGGCGCCGTCCACCTACGACCGGGACCACGCGTTCCCCTTTTTCCACTATCTTGTCTGCGCGGTCGAGAGCGGCGTGCCGGCCGAAGTCACGGCCTGGACGCTTCTCGAGGAGACCGGAGAATTCGAGAGAGAAGCGATCCTCGAGGAAAGGACGTAGTTAGAGGCATGCCCCGGATCCTTCTGCCCACGCCGCTCCGGCCCTACGCGGACGGCGCCGCGACGGTCGACGTCGAAGCCGCAACCGTGGGAGCGGCGCTGGGAGAGCTCGTCGCGCGGCACCCCTCGCTTCGAAAGCACCTCTACGACGACGCCGGAAAAGTGCGCTCCTTCGTCAACCTGTACAAGAACGACGAAGACGTGCGGTACCTCGAAAGGGACGAGACCCGCCTCGCGGCGGACGACTCGCTTTCCATCGTCCCGTCGATCGCCGGTGGAGCCGATCTGTCGAACGAGGAAATCCGCCGCTACTCGCGCCACCTGATCATGCCGGAGGTCGGAGTCGAGGGGCAGAAGAAGCTGAAGGCGGCGCGCGTGCTCGCCATCGGCGCGGGCGGACTCGGGTCTCCGCTCGCCGTCTATCTCGCGGCTGCCGGCATCGGGACGATCGGGCTCGTCGATTTCGACGTCGTGGACGACTCGAACCTTCAGCGCCAGATCCTCTACGG
>JBKJVY010000018.1:0-6833 GCA_046717185.1 Thermoanaerobaculia bacterium | reverse complement strand
GCCGACACGACACCTGCCCCGAGAAGGAGCCAGATCATCGCGCCCTTGAACTGGGCCGCGAGGATGGCCCACGGCGAGGTGGCCTTTTCGCGGTGGATCTCGTTCGGGCCGTGCTCGACGAGGCGGCGCTTGGCCTCGGCGCTTCTCAGCCCCGCTGGACGCGCCGCGACTTCGGACACTGCGGAGGGAACGGTGTTCATGGAGCTCCTGCGGGGATGGGCCCCGTTCGCGAACCGGACGCGAGTGCGGTCGACACTCGGTTGCGACCCGCCGCCTTGGCCGCATAGAGCGCGGCGTCGGCGGCCTCCAGGAGCGGCTTCAGCGCTTGCGTCTGCTCGTCGAGCACAGCTACGCCCGCACTCAGGTCACCTTCACCGGGCCGCGTCGCGTTGCTCCTCGGGCGAATACGGCAGGGTCGGCGGAGCGGGAACCGGGGTCGAACCAGCGACATCCCTGCGACCTGCGACGCGCGATCGGCGCCGGCATCGGTCTCTTCACCGGGCTGATCGGCGCGGCCAACGCGCGTCTCGTGATCATGGCCGTGCTCCTCGTGTCGCGCGAGGAGGTTTCGCGAAGTTCACCCGGATGTACGCAGTCGCCCGCCTTCGCGGTGTACTTTCTCCTGGGGATAGGGTTGGCCCACGCGTTCCGCGGCCGAGCCGCCACCTCCCGCATCGCGGCCATCCCCGCGGACCGCTAGCAGCGGCGTAGTCTTGCCTGCCGGAAGCTGGCGACAGGCAGACGCAAGCCGGAAGGCCCGTCTCGAGCCGCCCTGGCGGACTGGAAGATTCGAACGAGGGTTTGACGGGTAGTTGAAAGCGGAAAGCGACCCCCTCCCTCGGAACCTCGGCACCCTCGGCACCTCGGCACCTCGGACGGCAGGGGAGCTATGGCGTCAGAACAAAACAAGACCGCAGTCTCTGTTTTTGCCATTGTGTTGCAACCTGAGTTGCAAGAGCCGCCAAACCCTCGCTCGAATCTTCAAGCCCAGCGGATAGGAACTCCTTTCGCGCCCGGCGTCAATCCGCCGGCTGGAAAGAGCGGAATGCTAGGCTACGGCGATGTCCATGTCAACTCCCACGGTCCTGGGGCATGCTGTCCGCAGTGCAGCGGAGCCCGTTCGCCGGACGGCGAATGCGGCCGTATTTCTTCTGCTGCTCTCCGCGGCTGTCTCGGCCGCGCAGAGCGCTTCCGGGGTTGCGGCAGCCCGAAGCCCGCAGGTTCAGACCCGGCAGGCTCGCCCTGCTCGGGCGTCGGCCGAAGTCCGGCGTGAAAGACGAATCGGTACCGGCCGCATTCGCGGCACGATCACCGCCCAGGGCGGCAAGCCGCTGCGTCGTGCCGAGGTCGCGCTGTTCTCTTCGGAGCTGAGCGAGCGGCGGCTGACGATGACGGACGCCAAGGGATCCTACGAGTTCAGCGGTCTGCCGTCCGCTCGATATACGCTGGCGGCAAGCAAACCAAGCTATGTGACGCTGCGGTTCGGGGCACGACGTCCCCTCCATCCCGGCAAGCCGATCGCGCTCTCCGAGCGGCAGGACCTCAAACAGGTCGATCTCAGTCTGCCTCGCGGGAGCGTCATCGCCGGCCAGGTCTTTGACGAGTTCGGCGAGCCGGTTCTGGACGCTTCGGTTCAGGTGATGCGACACAGGCGCATTCAGGGAGTTCCTCGTCTGGGCGGGGTGGGACAATCCAGGCAAAGCGATGATCTGGGCCAGTATCGGATCTTCGGGCTCCCGCCAGGCAGCTACTACATCAGCGCGGTGGTCCGCTCGACGAAGGGGCTCGAGGCTGAGTCGGAGTCTGAGGAGTCGACCTCGTACGCGCCGACGTACCACCCCAACACCGCCAACCTCGCCCAAGCGCAGCGCGTCACCGTGGCGCTCGGACAAGAGCTCGCCGGGGTCGATCTCACCCTGGTTACTGCCCGTAGCTCTCGTGTATCCGGCACGGCGTTCGATTCTCAAGGCAGGCCGCTCGGCAATGCCGCGGTGACGTTGGTCCGGCGTGAAGAGCCGTTCGGTTTCGTGCCGGCCTTCGACGCCCGGGTGCGACCGAACGGGACTTTCACGTTCGCGAACGTCGTTCCGGGGACCTACAGGTTACAGGCGCGGGCCAGAGTGGCCGACAGCTCCGCGGGTCCCGAGTTCGGATCGACGCCGATCGCGGTGAACGGCCAGGAAATCACCGGGGTGAACCTCGTGACCAGGAGGGAAGGAACGGCAAGCGGTGAAGTCGTGTTCGAAGGAGCTTCCCGGCCGTCCTTCCGGCCCGACTCGGTCACCATCTCCGCGCGACCGGCTGGCTTCGACCTCGGTCCGGGCCTGCGGTCCAGCGTTGCCTTTCGTTTGAGCAAGGATTGGACGTTCAAGTTGACCGGCCTCTTCGGTGCCCGCGTCATCCGTGTTTCGGGCATTCCGGAACCCTGGACGCTCAAGGCTGTTTTCATCAACGGGCGGGATGTGGCGGACAACGGTTTCGAATTCCAGGGCGCCGAGCAGGTGAGTGGCGTCCGGGTCGTTCTAACGGACCGGACAACCGAAGTGAACGGCACGATGTCGGATGATCTCAGCGAGCCGGTGACTCAGTACACCGTCGTGGTGTTTGCCGACGACAGCTCGCGCTGGGGTCCCCAGACGCGTTTTGTGCGGATCCGGCGGCCGGACCGGGCGGGCCGATTCCGGATCAAGGGCCTGCCGCCCGGGACCTACAGGGCCGTTGCCCTGGAAGAGCTCGAGCAGGGTGAATGGGACCCCGAGCTGCTCGAACAGGTTCGTTCCAGCGCCACGAAGTTCACGCTCGCCGAAGGTGAGACCAGGACGGTCCGTCTCAAACTCTCGATTCTGCCCTAGCGACGGTTTCCGTGGCGTCTGTTCGACGGCTTCTTCGAGCCTCATTCCCGTTCCAGTCCCCCCTGACGAGCCTGGATTCACTGCATCGACGACGCCGCTGCGGGCGACGCCTCGGCAACCGCGAGCCATGATTCCTCGCGGTCGTCCCCTGGACCTTGATGTCCACGGCTGCCTGAGCGACCGCCGCAGGTACGAGCGGCAGATCGAAAGACTGCACAAACGGTATCTCTTCAGCGGCCAGCTCTACGAGCTCCAGCAAGAGGGGGTCTCTCTGGCGAGCGTCATCCATCACCAATCGAAAGTCGCAAAGCTGATTGCGACGACTGTCGCCCGGGGCGACTACCACTTCAAGCCCGCAAAGGTCAGAAGAATCCTCGTCGACGGCAAGGAGCGGGTCGTCTATGCCTTGAGGCTGACGGACCTGATCGTGCACGCGGTCGTCGCCGACCTGATTGGCGAGGCGATGGAACCTTTTCTGTCTCCCCACCTGTATTCGTATCGCCGAGGGCTCTCCTGGTGGGCTCCGGTCTCGCGGTTTGCCTCGTACGCTCGGGCTCATCGAAAAAGCCATCCCGATCCGAAGACCCGGGGGATCTACGCCCTGCGGCGCGACATCGATTCGTACACCGATTCGATTCCCGTCGGACTCCGATCGCCGCTGTGGCGAATGCTGCGCGATGTCCTCACGCCCGCGGCGGCGCGAGATCCCATTTCGCCGGCCGACTGGCGCCTGATCGAGGAGGTCGTGCGGCCGCAGGCATTCGTCAGCGAAGGTCGTTACTTCACCCTGTATCGCGGGGTGCCGACGGGTCTGCCGATCTCCTGCGTCCTCTTCAACCTCTACCTGACCGCCTTCGACCACGAGCTCGCTCAAGTGCCCGGCTCGTTCTACGCGCGATACTCGGACGACATCCTCTTCGCGCACCCCGACGCCGAAGTCGCCAGGGCGATGGTCAGCCGGATCGATGCCCTGGTTGCCGGCCTCGAGCTCAAGATCAATCCGCAGAAACGGGACGACCTTTACCTGACAGGCGCCGGCCGGCTCTCCTCGAACTGGCCGGAGACGAGAGGGACGACCTCGATCGAATTCCTCGGATGCCGGCTGTCGGCAGACGGGACGGTGTCGCTGAATCGAAAGAAGGCGAGGCGTCTGCTCGGCGACCTCGAAGAGCGCGCGGTCCGGACGGCGCGGGCAACGGGCGATGGCGACCCGGACCGGACGGGCCGTCTCGTCTGCTCCGTGATCAACCGGGTGCTCGACCCCAGGACTCCATTCCTTCAGCAGCGATCGGCGGCCCTCCTCAGGAGGGCGGTGACCGATCGCCGTCAACTCAAACAACTCGACTACTGGATTGCGAGGGCCGTCTTGCGGGCCGTCACCGGCAAGAGAGAAGTCAAGGTCTTCCGGCAGGTGCCGTACCGGACCGTCCGAACCCGTTGGAGGCTCGTCTCCGTTCTTCAGGCGCGAAACAAGTGGCCCCGGAAACCCGGACGATGAAGGACCTGGAAGGCTGGTTCGCCCGCCAGGCCCGCCGGGAGAAGCGGGTCATCCTTCTCGAGGATGCTCTTCTCAGCAACCGGTTTTGGTCCTATGCGTTCTACCGGCTCCGATATTTCCTCCTGCGCTACCTCGCGGGCGCATGCGTTCACGGAATCAAGTTCCTGCTTCTGTTCCACATTTTCTCGCGCCAGACGTTCATCGCACTCCTCCTCGCCCACGCCGGCGTCAGTTTCCTGAGCAGCTTCTGGTGGGGCGTGCTCGAGACCATGCGCGCCCGGGTGAGGCTTCTCTATCGCTCGGGGAAGCCGCACTTGATCGCAGGCGAAGTGAGCCGGTGGTTGACCCTTTCGATCCTGCTGTGCATCTTGACGCTGATCGGCGCCGCCGGGTGGATTTTCTGGATCCTCTTCTACGCGCGTCAGGCCTTCACCCCCGGTCACCTGTATGGCCTGGCCATCCTGTTCGGATTCGCGCTTCAGACCGTCGTTCGAACTTTTCACTCGGGCGTGTACGCCATAAGACGGATCTATCGCCCGGTCTGGACGATTCTTGCCGTCGAGTTCGTGGGCCTCGCTGCGGTCTTCGCTCTCTGGCCGGCGCTCGGTCTGTGGAGCTTCCCGTTCTCGGCAATCCTCTCTTCGATGACGATCGCCGGCCTGACGATCCACTACACGCTCCGACTGTACCGCTTCTTCGACTTCGTCCCCCTGAAGATTTTCGACCTCGCGAAATTCCGCTTGTCGTCCTACGGTCCGTCACGGGAGGCGGCCGCCGCGGGGCTCGCATACGCCCTCATGAAGATGGATTCCGTCCTGGTGCTCGCGCTCTTCGGCGGCCAGGGCTCGGCAGGGAACGCCGTCGAGCTATTCGTGCTGTTCTTCATCATCAGCCCGACCATCGAGGTCGGTTTCGACTGGGCGCAGCTGTTCTACTTCGATTTGAAGCGTCTGGAGCTCGGACTTTTCAAGAACCTCCGAAGACGTTACGAGCAGGCGGTCGGTCGCCTGGCCTGGTTCGTGGGGGCGCTCTCCTGGCTGCTGGGCTGTCTCACGGGAACATTGATCTATCAGAGGAGCCTTGGCGAGCTGTACTGGCTCCTGGCTCCGTTCTTCGTCTCCCGCTCCCTGCTGGCCTCTCTCCAGATTCAGGCCTTCTCGGACAGGCGATACGGAGAGTTGTTGAAGAGCGCCTTCGTCTGGCTAGCGGGATTGCTCGCGGTAAGCGTCGTATTTGAAGGCGAACGCGAAAAGGTGGCCGTTCTGTCGGCCGTGACGTTTTTCGCGTTCGTCCTCCTCCGGAGGCGGCAGGGCCCGATCTGGGCATCCTCGGCGGACCCAGAGCCGGTGGGGTTGGGCGAATGGCTGGCGGAAGTGTCAGCCGTGACGGAGCCCGTTCGGATTCGGTCTCTCCAATTGTCACCTGCCCCCGACACCTTGGGAGACGGGCGGATCAGGGACCGGGACAGAGCCGAACGCTGGATCCAGCGTCAGGTGGCCGAAGGAATCGCGCGGAGGTTACATGGCGCGGGCGCCGTTGCGGCCGTGGGACCGAGAGGGATCGCCTGGTATGAAAGAGCGGATACGCGGGTGCGGATCCAGGACGCCTGGCTCATCAGCATCGGTGGAGGACTGGTGAACTTGGTTGCGGATACCGGCGTCAGGAACAGCGGCGCACTGGCGCTGCAGGTGGCGCGAAGGCAGAACCTTCTCGGGAGAAGGATCGGCGCCCGCCTCGGCGATGGAAGCCGGTCGATGACCGCAGACGACCTGGCGAGATCCTTCGCCCGGCTGTTTCCACAGGGAGTGATCTTTTCTCCGGACCGCCCGGTCCCGCCCTTTTTCAACACGGTGTCGTCGAAAGAGAGACGGGCCATCTTGTCCGACGCAATCCGCTTCGCCAGAGGCCTTCCACAGAGCGAACAGAGCTCGCCGTTCGATGTCACGGCGTTCTGCCCGTCCGGCGAGCTGGGTACGATCTTTCTCCTGGATCGGAGGCTGAGCCGCAGAGCGCGATCGAGTTGGAGTGAGCTCGTCACGAGCTGCAATTTACAAGCTGCGATTGAGGGGACAGGGCCCGAACAGAATCTCGAGAACGGCGTTCCCGGCCTAGCCCCGTGAAAAAGAGAACTCCCCGACTCCCACGTGAGACTTTCGACTCGACGAAGAAACGGGCTGCGAGAGTCCTTCGGCGGCTGAGCGAAGCGTATCCCCACGCGCGGTGTTCGCTCGACTACTCGAACCCGCTGGAGCTCCTCGTGGCAACGGTGCTGTCGGCGCAGTGCACCGACGTCCGGGTCAACCTGGTGACGCCCGCGCTCTTCCGGAAGTACCGAACGGCTGCGGACTACGCGCGAGCGCCGGCCGGGGAGCTGGAGAACGATATTCGTCAGACCGGATTCTTCAACTCCAAGGCGCGCAGCCTGCGGCGCACCGGCGCCAGCCTGGCCGCCGAGCACGGCGGCCGCGTTCCCGAGACGATGG
>JBKJVY010000017.1:0-3741 GCA_046717185.1 Thermoanaerobaculia bacterium | reverse complement strand
TCCTCCGGACGGACGGTCTCCTCGCGCAGCAGCAGCCTTCCGAGCCGCTCGGGAGCCCTCCTTTGCCTCTCGAGGGCGACGGAAAGGTCCTCCGCCGACAGACGTCCCGCCTTCACGAGGAGAGTCCCCAGCCGGTTCTCGATCGGGTTCGAGCTCGACTCGACCGAGACGACCCGACCCGTGACGACTCCCAGCGTGATCGTGTCTTTCGGCCCCTCCACCGTCAGGAGCCCGCTCTTGCGCTGCATTCCGAGCATCTGGAGGATCTCGGTCAGAGAAAAGACGCGGAGGTTTCCGTCAAGACTCACGGGTTTGCCTCCACGCGCCGACCATCGCCGGAGCCCACAGCAGGAACGCGACCGCGGCCGCCGCGATCCGGCCCGGAATCGCGGCGGATCGGGGCGCGAGAGGCCGCGGCTCGAATATGCCGGGAGCGCCGATCGCGGCGGCGAGGGCCAGGAAGAAGAGAACGAGGGTCGCCGCGGCGACGAACGGTTTCTCCACCAGGAACCGGTGGACGCCGGGTGCGAAGATCGTGGCGGCCTGGACGACTCCACGACGCCGGCGCCGACGGAGCGCCGTCTCCTGCAGGTCCTCTTCGCGCGCTTCTTCCGAGACGCTCTCTTTTCGTCCCAGGATCCGAACGCAACGACCACAGTAGATCGCGGGACCTCCGTAGCGCTTGCAGACGCGGCAGAAGGGGCGGCCGCAGCGGGCGCACTCCGAAGCGAGACCCCGGCGAGAGCGCAGGGCGCCGAAGCCCCACGCGAAGACGAGAGCGCCCCACGGAGCGAGAAACCAGGGGGTCGTGACGAGCGACACGAGATCCCCGCGCGGGTGCGCAGTCTCCGCCATCTGAGCCCGAACCCGGCTCCGGGCACGGGCGATCGGATACGGCGCCGGAACCACGCGCGCGAGCGGTGGGTTCGAGGACCAGGCGTCGACGGCGCGGCTCGAGACCTGGAGCGCCCGCGCCCGCGCGGCTTCCTGTCCCTTGAAGTCATATATCTCCGCCCGCGCGACCGATAGGTTGTAGAACGACTCCGCCGCGTTCGGTGCGATCCGTGCCGCCTCTTCGTAGTCGCCGATGGCCTCGACGAAGTCGCCTTCGACGAAACGAACGTTCCCACGATTCACGAATGCGCGATTCTCCGTCGGGTTCGCCTGGATCGCTTTGCCGTAGGCGAGAACGGCGCGGGGGTGGTCGCCGGCTCGCTCCGCGTACATGCCAAGGAGTAGCCACGCGTCGCCGTCGTCCGGGTTGGCGGTGGCGGCCGCAAGAAGCGCGTCTTCGACGCTCGAGTCCTCGCGCCCCTCCGTGAGATCCACGGCCGCCCGGTAGATCGGCGCCCGCCGGACGAGGTTCTCACTGGCGAGCTGTTCGACGAGGATCGGCAGGATGCCGAGAGCGAGGAACGAGAGGACGACCACGACGCGCTCCCGCCGCGACGAATAGGCGAACGCGAGCGCGGACCAGTAGAGGAGGAGCCAGACCGGGCCAAGCGTCAGAAACAGCGGGAGCGCGACGAGAACGACGGCGATGTGTTTCGCCGCGCGGTGGCCGAACGGGCGACTCGCGACCTCTTGAAGGTCGTGAAGGATGCGGCGAAAGTGCTTGAGGAAGAGGCCGAGCAGGCACGCGAGGGCCGCGGCGGCAACCGCCAGACCGATAAGGATTGCGAGCCAGGAGCCGAACGTGAGCCGGGATTCGGCACTGGCGAAGATCCTGCCGACCGCCGCGGGCAGCCCGGTAAGTCCGGCCGAGATCGGGCCGTTCCGAAGGAGAAAGCCCGCCCGGGACGCCGCCGCGTCGAAGCTCGAATCGTCGAGCGCGACCGCGGCGTCGTAAGCGGGGCCGGCCGTCGCCATCCGTCCGTCGCGCTCGGCGCGCCGAGCTTCGTGGAGCGCCATGCGGGAAAAGTCGGAGAGCCTCTCGATCCCCGTCGCCCGGGCCGCCTTCGTCATCGCGCCGAGAGCCGCCGGGACCGCCGCGGCGTCGTTCTCCTGCAACGCATTCAGAAGGTCGAACCAGTACGACCGATAAACGGCGCGCGCCGCAGGGGGAGGAAGCGGCCGTGCGGGTGACGCTGTTTCGGCGCGGAGCGAGACTGCGCAGAAAAGGAGAACCAGAACCGGCAGGCGCGCGACGGAAGACGTCAAGCGAAGGGATCCGGTCACCCTGCTGGCTCGTTTTCTTCGTTCCGTCTATTCCGCCTGGGCGCGGCCGACCTCCACGTAGGCGAGGCGAAGCTCGTAGAGAGCCCGCGAGAGTAGATCCGACTCCTCGAAGGAGAGGTTGCCCCGTGTCTTCTGCTCGAGCACGCCCAGCCAGTCGATCATCTGGCGTGCGATCGTGAGGTCGCGATGCCTCGCTCCCGCCGCCGGATCTGCGAGGAGACCCAGTGCCGAATAGGCGGTTGTCGCGAGCGAGCTGACGATCCGCGCGAACTCGCTCGGCGGCTCCGAGGCCGCGGACGGCTCGTCGCCCGTCGGCGGAGGAGAAGTATCCACCTCCGGGCCGGGGCTCGGCGCGTCCGAAGACAGCGCCGGAGACGCGGCGGGCGGCGGCGCCGGAGCGGGAGTGGGAGGTGCGGCCGGCGCTTCCTCCGGCTCGTAACCGGGACGCAGCTCCCCTTCCGGAGTGAACATTCTCCGGTCGACGACCCGGATGGGCTTCTCCTCGCGTTCGACCATGGGTGTCGGGATTTTAGCTCGCTATGATGCCGGCGTGTCGGAGGAGCTTTCGCGCCTCGTCTCGCTCGTCGAGAAACTTCGCCGCGATTGTCCATGGGACCGGGAGCAGACCCCGGAAACGCTCCGAACGTACCTTCTCGAGGAATGTCACGAGGTCCTGGACGCCATCGACGCCGAGGACCCGGAATCGCTCGCCGACGAGCTCGGCGACCTGCTCTTCCAGGTCCTGTTTCTCGCCCGGATCTCGCAGGAGCGGGGCTGGTTCGACATCGGCGGCGTGGCCGACCGGATCGCGCGGAAGATGACGGTACGTCATCCCCACGTGTTCGGCGGGCCGGCCGCGGGGGACGCCGCGGAGGTCAAGCGAGGCTGGGAGCGGCGCAAGCAACAAGTCTCGGGCGCCGCGGATCCTCTGGGAAGCATCCCCCGCTCGCTGCCGGCGCTCGCGTCCGCATACCGAATGACCTCGCGCGCAGCCGACCTCGGCTTCGACTGGGAACGGGACGCCGACGTCGCGGCGAAGATCGAAGAGGAGCTCGCCGAGTGGCGCGCCGCGGCCGGGAGCGGGGACCGGGCGGCCGAGGAGCACGAGATTGGTGACCTTCTCTTCTCGGTCGTCAACCTGGCGCGGCGCCGAGGCGTGGACCCGGAGACGGCGCTGCGAAAAACGCAGGGCCGCTTCCGGAGCCGGTTTGCACGAGTCGCCAGCCGCGCGCGGGAGTCGGGGCGGGAGGTGGGAGACGTGAGCGCGGCGGAGCTCGACCGGTACTGGGAAGACGCGAAAACGGAAGAAGAGAACATGACTGAACCAGGGAAAGTCCCCAGTCCCTAGTCACCAGTCCCCGGTCTGCCGGCCGACTGAGGGCCGAGGACTGAGGACCGAGGACTTCTCGAGACAAGAGAAGAGACCCGGACGAGCTTCACGCCCCGCTCCGCAAGAAGCGGCAGCTCCCTCTCCAGCATCGCCATCGTCTCCGGATAGGGGTGTCCGATCGCGAGCGCGAAACCGTCCTTTCTCGCCGTCGAGAGGAGTTCGCTGAAAGATCG
>JBKJVY010000016.1:0-2870 GCA_046717185.1 Thermoanaerobaculia bacterium | reverse complement strand
CTGGAGGCCCTGCGGGGTGTTCGTCGGCTGCAGCGTCGGCTTGTGGTTCGGGTTGTTGTGCGGGTTGTGGGTCGGGGTGTTCGTGGGGGGGTTCGTCGGCGGCGGAGTCCCCGTCGGGGTGTTCGTCGGCGTGTTCGTCGGCGTGTTCGTTGGCGTGTTCGTTGGCGTATTCGTCGGAGTTCTGGTCGGCGACGGAGTGCCCGTTGGCGTATTCGTGGGCGTATTCGTTGGCGTGTTCGTCGGCGTGTTGGTCGGAGTGTTCGTCGGCGTGTTCGTCGGCGTGTTCGTCGGGGTGTTGGTCGGCGTGTTCGTCGGCGTACTCGTCGGCGTGTTGGTCGGTGTATTCGTCGGGGTGTTGGTCGGAGTGTTGGTGGGCGTGTTCGTCGGGGTGTTCGTCGGGGTCGGCGTCGGGGTACAGGCGAGGACCAGCACTGCCCCGGTCGCGCTTCCCTGCACCGTCAGCGTGGGGTTCCCCTCATCCTGACCCGCGGCGTTGATTCGATCAATGAGGAACGCGTTCGTAGCGCCGCAGGGGGGGGCGGTCTCCTGCACCTCACCGGCACAGCTGTCGTCCGGGTTTCCACTCACTCCGAGTGTCGTCACCGGAATTGTGAGCCGGAGGCAGAGAACTCCCGTCGGGGTGCCTCCTGGGAAAGGAACCGTGTTCGTCACGGCTAGATTGATGACTCCGTGCTGCGTATCCACGTTCTGAACGGTGAACTGGCAGTTGAACATGCTACCCGGCGCCGCGACCGCGGGGCACGTCTTGATGACGGTCAGACCTGTTGTGTGTGTGCCCGGCGTGGGAGTCGCCGTCGGTTGCGCGACCGCGGGAATGGCGCAGAGGAAGATCGCCGTAGGCAGAAGCGCGCGCAGGGCCGAGCGAATCCAACCTCTTCTCGAAGAGTCCATTGGCGATCCCACCTTCCAGGAAACCGGCTCTGAAACGATCAGAGGCCGCTGATTGACGGAAGTCTAGGCATGGACGCTCTGGCTGTCAATCTCTATGTGTCTGCGAACGCGAGTGTTCGGCGGCGCACGGCCTCTCGCGAATCCGGTTCAGGCAACAGCCGAGCGGGAACGGCCCGAAACGATCTGATCACCGAAGTCTTTCTCGAAGAAGTACTTACAGAGTCCATTGGGAGATGCCCGTCATCGGAACCCTGCTCGCGACGGACGCCATCCTCGACTAAAGTCGAATACCCTCGCACCGTGGTCCGCGAAGCCTTGCGTGGGTCGAGTATTTTCCGCTGATGGATTTCCTTCGAATCCGCGGAGCGCGGCAACACAACCTCCGCAACCTCGACTGCGACATCCCTCGCAACCGACTCGTCGTGATCACCGGCGTGTCGGGCTCGGGAAAATCGTCTCTCGCTTTCGACACCATCTTCGCGGAAGGGCAGCGCCGCTACGTCGAGTCGCTCTCCGCATACGCGCGTCAGTTTCTCGAGCAGATGGAGAAGCCCGACGTCGATTCGATCGAAGGGCTGTCGCCCGCGATTTCGATCGAGCAGCGCACGACGTCGAAGAACCCGCGCTCGACGGTCGGAACCGTGACGGAAATCTACGACTACCTGCGGCTCCTCTACGCGTCGATCGGGAAGCCGCACTGTCCGACGTGCGGCCGCCCCATCCAGGCGCAGACCGTTCAGGAGATGGTGGACCGCGCGCTGCGGCTGCCGGAAGGAAGCCGGTTCCAGATCCTCTCTCCTTACGTGACCGGGAAGAAGGGGGAGTACCGCAAGCAGATGGCGGAGATGGTCAAGGAGGGGTTCCTGCGCGCTCGCGTCGACGGTGCGGTCGTGGACCTGGACGATCCGCCGGAGCTCGATCGACAGAAGAAACACACGATCGAGGTGGTCGTGGATCGACTCGTTGCGAAGTCGGCTCGTGACGACGAGTACCGGCGGCGCCTCTCGGACTCGATCGAGACGGCGACGCGCGTTTCGGGGGGACTCGTCATTCTTTCGGTCGCCGACGGCCCGGAGGAGGTTCTCTCGGCGAACTACGCGTGTCCCGACTGCGGAACGTCGCTGACCGAGATCACTCCGCGGCTCTTCTCGTTCAACTCACCCTACGGAGCGTGCGCGACGTGCTCCGGCCTAGGAACGATCCTGAAAGCCGATCCGGGCCGGCTCGTCGTCGCGCCCGAGAAGTCGATCCAGGAGGGAGCGATCGCGATCCTGAAGCCCGGCTCCACGAACTGGCGCACGCGCCAGATGGCGACGCTCGCGAAGCACTACAAGTTCCGGCTCGACCAGCCTTACTCGAAGATCCCGCAGGCGGCGCGCGACGTCATCCTCTACGGCTCGGGCGAAGACGAGATCCGCTTCTCGTGGGTCGCGGAGAAGGGGGAGTACCACTGGCGCTCCTCGTTCGAAGGGCTCGTGCCGATGATCGAGCGGCGCTATCGCGAGACCGAGAACCCGGAGCATCGCGCGGACCTGGAGGTCTACATGTCCGCCGAGCCGTGCTCGGCCTGCGGAGGCCGGCGGCTGAAACCGGAGGCGCTCGCGGTGAAGGTCGGCGGCCGCTCGATCGACGAGATCTCCGGCGAGACGATCGCCGACTCGATGTCTTTCTTCGACGAGATCCGTCTCTCGCCGCGGGAGCGGGAAATTGCGGGGAAGATCTTGAAGGAGATCCGCGATCGGCTGGGGTTCCTCTCGAACGTCGGCATCGGCTATTTGAATCTGTCGCGCGGCGCGGCGTCGCTCTCAGGCGGCGAGTCTCAGCGCATCCGGCTGGCGACACAGATCGGCTCGAAGCTGATGGGCGTGCTCTACGTGCTCGACGAGCCGTCGATCGGTCTCCACCAGCGCGACAACCGTAAGTTGATCGCCACGCTGCTCTCGATGCGGGACCTCGGC
>JBKJVY010000015.1:0-6971 GCA_046717185.1 Thermoanaerobaculia bacterium | reverse complement strand
AGTCTCTCCGCCAGGAACCCGGCGATCTGCTCGGTCAGCCTCTCCTGGAGCCGCGGACGCCGCGCGTAGAACTCGACGATCCGGGGGATCTTCGAGAGCCCCACGATCTTTTCGTTCGGGATGTAGGCGGCGTGGGCGTGGCCGTACAAGGGAACGAAGTGGTGCGCGCACATCAAGTAGAAGGGAATGTCCTTCTCCATGACCATCGCCGTGTAGTGCTCGGCGTTCGGGAAGACGGTCACCTTCGGTTCCGCCCCTTCCGAGAGCCCGTGGAACATCTCGAGGTACATTTTCGCGACGCGCTCGTCCGTGTCCTTCAGGTTGGGGTCGGTCGCGTCGAGACCGAGCGTTTCGATGATCGCGCGCATGTGGGACGCGATCGCGCGGACTTTCTCTCCGTCGTCGAGCGACGAAACGAAAACGTCGGTGTCGTCCATCGGTGGATGGGACATTCTGCGAGGGATTCTAGCGAATCGCTGACGGCTATTTCGGCAGCGGCGCGCCTCGTCGCCGCTCCAGCCAGGCGGCCAGCTCGTCGGCGCTCTTCGCGTTCAGAGTGGACTCCCGCGTCACCCAGCCCTTTCGCGCGATCCCGACTGCGTAGCCCGCGTTCGCGATCTCCTGGACGGAGTGGGCGTCGGGTCCGATCGAGAAGAGCAACCCTTTTTCCGCCGCGGCCCGGCAAAAACGCCAGTCGAGGTCGAGCCGGTGCGGCGACCCGTTGATCTCGACGGCGCAGCCGGACCGCGTGGCCGCCGCAAGGACCGCCTCGACGTCCACGTCGATTCCCTTGCGCGTCAGGAGGAGCCGCCCGGTCGGGTGGCCGAGAACCGATACCCGCGGGTTTTCGACGGCGCGGACGAGCCGACGCGTCTGCTCCTCCCGCGGGAGGCCGAAGCGGGAGTGAACGGACGCCACCACGACGTCGAACACGCCGAGGAACTCGTCGCCGTAGTCGATCGCACCGTCCGGAAGGATGTCCGCCTCGGTCCCGTGAAAGATCCGGAATCCCGGCAACGTGGAACGGGCGGCTCGGATCGCCTCCTTCTGCCGCAGCACCCGGTCGGGCGTGAGACCGCCGGCGTACGCGGCGCCCTGGCTGTGGTCGGTCACGGCGGCGTACCGGTATCCCGCCTCCTGCGCGGCGCCCAACATCTCCTCGAGCGAGGCACGCCCGTCCGACTCCGTCGTGTGGAGGTGGATGAGTCCGCGCACGTCGGCATCCTCGAGCAGCCTCGGCAAGGTTCCCTGCTCGGCCGCCTCGATCTCCCCCAAGCCCTCCCGAAGCTCCGGCTCGATGAAGGGGAGACCAAGGCGCTGGTAGATCTCCTCCTCGGTCCCGCACGCGATCCTTTTGCGGCGCGACGCGCTCGAGAAGAGTCCCCGCCCGTCGAGAACGAGACCCTTCCGGGCCGCCCGCGCGCGCAACGCCGCCACGTGCTCGTCCGAACCGGTCGCCTCGAGGAGCACCGCCGCGAAGTCGTCCTCCGCCGCGATTCGGAGCTCGGCCGTCAAGCCCTCGGCGAGTCGCACCGTCACTGCCCTGTCGGAAGCCGAAACGGTTTCCGCGATGCCGGCGAGTTCCGGGAAGGCGCGGGCGAGCTCCGCGGGCCGGCCGGTCGCCGCGACGAGGTCGATTCCGTTCACGACCTCGCGCCGCCGGCGCACGCCGCCCGCGACCGCCGCCCTCCGGACGAGGCCCGTCGCCCTGAGCGCCGCCGCGAGCTCGTCGGCGCGCCAGCGAACCGCCGAGTACCGGTGAAGTCCCGAGGTCGACCGGACCATCTCGATCCCCCGGAGGATCCGCTCCTCCGTCTTCGGGCCGAAGCCTTTCACTTGCGCCACCCGCCCCTCGCGGCAAGCGCTCTCGAGCGCGGCGAGGGAGTCGATCCCGAGCTCTTCGTGAAGGAGCTTCGCCTTGCGGGCGCCGAAGCCGGGGACGCGCAGGCACTCCCGCAACCCCGGAGGAAAGGAAGCGCGCAGTTCGTCGTAGTAGGGGAGCGATCCGGTCGTCACGAGCGTTTCGATGTTCGAGAAAAGGCCCCTGCCGATCCCGGGGACCTTCAGGAGCTCCCGGGTTCGCACGGCCTCCGCGAGGTCGCCCGAGAACCCGCGCAGCGCCCGCGCGCCGGCGTCGTACGCCCTCACTTTGAAGACGTTCTCACCCTTGAGCTCGAGCATCGCCGCGATCTCCTCGAGCGTGCGAGCGACTTCGTTCCGATCCACGGGCCGATTCTAGGAGCAGGAACGGACTTCGGCGAGTCGCGCGGCGGAACGGTTGTTGCAGAGTGGAATGGCAAGGAGGATCTGCATGTCCGTCGCGAAGATCATCGAGCTCGTGGCCTCTTCCGACAAGAGCTGGGACGACGCCGTAAGGAACGCGGTGGCGGAGGCCGCGAAGACCGTCCGCGGAATTCGCGGAGTCGACGTCCAGGACTGGACCGCGCGCGTCAAAGACGGCCGCATCGTGGAGTACAAGGCGAACGTGAAGATCGCGTTCGGGATCGAGGACGGAGAGGGGGCGTAAGATCGCGCCGTTTGCGGGTTGACCTTCACAGCCACTCGAGCGTCTCCGATGGGCTCGACTCGCCGGCGGAGCTCGTGCGCCGCATGGCCGCTGCGGGGGTCGACGCCTTCGCCCTGACGGATCACGACACTCTCCAGGGCCTTCCGGAGGCGCGCGACGAGGCGGCGCGCCAGGGCATCGTCCTGATACCGGGCGCGGAGATATCGGCCAACTTCGCCGGGCAGGACGATGTCCATATGCTCGCGCTCTTCGTGGACGAGCGGGACGAGGCTCTGCACGCGAGCCTCGCCGGCCGCCAGGAGGAGCGCCGCACGCGCGGCGAACGGATGGCAAAGAAGCTCATCGAGGCGGGGTTCGCGATCGACCTCGACGCGATCCGTGAGGACGTCGGGGACGGCGTGTGGGGACGTCCCCACATCGCGCGAGCGATCATCCGGGCGGGCTATGCCGCGACGAACGACGAGGCCTTCGACCGCTTCCTGGGGGACGAACACCCCTGGTACGTCCCGTACGAGAAGTGGAGTGCCACCGACGTGGTCGCGGCGGTCCACGCCGCGGGCGGAGTGTGCTCGCTCGCCCACGCCGTCTGGTACCGCGATCCGGAGACGCTGATCGCGGGGCTTGCCGCCCACGGGCTCGACGCGGTCGAGGTTTTCCACCCGGACCACGGGCCGGCGGAGGAGGAGCGTTTCGGCCGAATCGCGCGCGAACTCGAGCTCGCGACGACCGCGGGAAGCGACTTCCACGGCGTCGTCGAGGCGCGCAAGGCGCCCGGCAGCGTCTGCGGCGACGCGGGAATGCTCGAGGCGCTGCGCGGCCGGGCGCGGCAGGCATGACGGACGCGCCGCGGGAGAGCTGGCTCATCCTCCTTCACCGCGCAGAGGAGGGCACTCTCTACGAGTCGGCCGCGATGGCGGCGTCCGCGACGTCCCTGGGGATCGCCGTCACAGTCGTCTGGTTCGACGCGGCGCTCGACGCGCTCGTCACGGGAGCGCTCGGCGAGACCGAGGACGAATCGACCGCGGCCGCACTTCTCGCCTCGGCGCGCGCGACGGGCCTTCTCCGGTCGCTCGCGTGCTCGGCGTCGGCGGTGAACCGGTCCGGCGGCGTCGCGGCCGCACGGCGAGCGGTGGACGACGTCGTCGGATGGCCGACGGTGATCTCTCTCATCCGCGCGGCGAACAAAGCGTTCGTCTGGTGAGGTCCACCGTTCTCGGTTCTCGGTTCTCGGCTGAGAGCTGACGAACGAGAACTCGGCTTTCCTTCTCCTCGGACATCATCTGTCCCTCCCGTCGGGGCAACTTCTGTGGAAAAGAGCGAGCTCTGCGGAAAAGAAAATTTTTCGCTCTGCCCGCCTTCAAGAGGTGGCCGCTTCATGGATGCGGAAATTCTCCGGGCGTTGACAGCGGCGGAAGCGGCGAGAAGAATGCGCTCTTCTTTCCCGATGCTCGAAGAAATCACGACGGAGAGAGGTCTCCCCCAAAGCCTCGAGGCGGAGCGATCCGTTCTCGGCGCGATCCTGCTCGAGCCGGCGTCGCTCGCCTCGGTCTTCCCGATCCTCAAGGAAGACGACTTCTTTCCCGACACGCACCGCCGGATCTATCGCTCGATGATGGATCTCGCGCAGCGCTCGGCGGAGATCGACGTCTTGACGCTGAAGGAGGACCTCGACCGCACGGGCGTGGTCGAGAAGGCCGGGGGAGCTGCCTACCTCTCCTCGCTCCTCGACGCTGTCCCGGACGTCGCGAACGTCGAGCACTACGCCCGCATCGTCAAGGAGAAATCGACGCTGCGCCGGCTCATCCGCGCGGGGCAGCGGATGGTGCGCGAAGGGCTCTCGCAGGAGAAGGACGCTCAGAAGCTCCTGGGCGACGTCACCGGCGAGATCTTCGACATCGCCGAGGGCGCCGTCGCCGGCGGCTTCGAGCGGATCGGCGAGATCACCCGCCACAACCTCGACATCATCGACGAGGCCAAGGACCGAAAAGGTACGGTTTCCGGCCTCGCCACGGGCTTCATCGAGCTCGACCGCATGACCTCCGGACTTCAGAACACCGACCTCATCATCCTCGCCGCCCGTCCCGCGGTCGGAAAGACGTCGCTCGCGTTGAACGTCGCGCAGCACGTGTCCATCCGCGAGGGTCAGGCTGTAGGCGTCTTCTCGCTCGAGATGTCGAAGGAGCAGATCGGTTTTCGGGTGCTCTGCTCCGAGGCCGACGTCGACGCGAAGAAAGTTCGCGACGGCTACGCATCGAGCGAGGCGATCACCCGGCTCGTGCTCGCCCAGTCGAAGGTCGCGGGCGCGCGCTTCTTCGTGGACGACGGCTCGGCCTTGTCGGTCCCGGAGATGCGCGCGAAGGCCCAGCGCCTGAAACGCGAGCACGGCCTCGACCTTCTCATCGTCGACTACCTCCAGCTCATGATGGGACACGGCCGGTTCGACAACCGCACGCAGGAAGTCTCGCAGATCTCCCGAGGACTCAAGCTACTGGCCAAGGAGCTGAAGGTCCCGATCCTCGCACTCTCTCAGCTTTCCCGGCAGCCGGAGCGCCGCACCGGGGAGCTTCGCCGTCCCCAGCTCGCCGACCTGCGCGAGTCCGGATCGCTCGAGCAGGACGCCGACGTCGTCATCTTCCTCTACCGCGAGGAGCTCTACGACCGGGACACGGAGCGAAAGGGGATCGCCGACGTCATCGTCGCCAAGCAGCGAAACGGACCGACCGGAGACTTCCCACTCGTGTTTCTCCCCGACCACATGACGTTCGCGAACTACGGCGGTCCCGCGCTCGAGCAGTTCTGAGCCGGGCTTATCCCTTCTCTGCCGCCCCTCAGTCTGAGATCCTCCCCCCGTGACCGAGCGGGGCGCTTTCTTCGCCGAGGCCGGCCGATGAGGCCGACCCGCGCGTCCGTGGATCTCGGAGCGATCGCGCGCAACTACCGGCGCATTGCCGAGCGCCTGGGCCGCGATCGCGCCCTGTTCTGCGTCGTGAAGGGGGACGCGTACGGGCACGGCGCCGCCGCCGTGGCGCGGCGCCTCGTGTCGGAGGGCGCCTCCCGGTTCGCGGTCGCGATCGCCGAGGAGGGAATCGCGCTTCGTCGGGCGGGAGTCCCCGGCGAAATCCTGCTCCTGAACTTTTCGGACCCCTCCGACGCCGGCGCGCACCGCGCCTACGGGCTCGCTCCCACCCTGCACGACCTCGGTCAGGCGCGTGCCTTCGCCGACGCGACCCGAAGATTCGCGGTGCCGCTCTCCGTCCACGTCAAACTCGACACGGGAATGGGGCGCATCGGTTTCCGGCCGGAGGAGATCGGGGCTCTCGCGGACCTGCTCCGCGGATCCTCGGGCCTCGCGGTCGCCGGCACCTTCACGAATCTCGCCTCCGCGGAGGACCCGGGCTCGCCGGGGACCGTCCGCCAGGTCGAGACCATGAGGTCGTGCGTCGCGGCGCTGTCGGCAGCCGGCGTCTCACCGGGGCTCGTGCACGTCGCGAACTCCGCGGGGGTACTATTTCATCCCGACACCCGGTTCGACGGGGCGCGCCCGGGCCTCGCGCTTTATGGCGTGTCGCCCTCGGAAGCGGGGGACGGCGGTGCCGGGCTCGAGCCGGCGATGACTCTCGAAACACGCGTGATGGCGGTGAAGGAGGTCCCGGAAGGTACCGCGCTCGGCTACGGCGGACGCTTCGTGACGTCGCGGCCGACAGAGATCGCCGTGCTTCCGATCGGCTATCATGACGGCTTCCGGCGCTCCTTCTCGGGGCGCGTTCGCGTCTTGTTGCGGGGGAATGAGCTGCCGGTCGTCGGCGCGGTAAGCATGGACCTGACTCTCGTGGACGCGACCGGCGTCGGCGCGCGGCCCGGAGAACGGGTGCTCTGTCTCGGCTCCGACGGCGCTGCCCGCGTGACCGCGTGGGACCTGGCGCACGCCGCGGACACGATTCCCTACGAGGTCCTTTGCGGCATCGGGTCGCGGGTGCCGCGGGTGTACGCCGGGTGAGATTCCTCGAGGCGGTCGGCCGGGCGGTCCTACGGCTGTTCGAGGAGCTCGGCCGGTTCTTCCAGATGCTCGGCCGGACGGCGGCATGGGCGATCCGGCCGCCCTACGACGTGCCGGAACTCTTCCGGCAGATGGTGCGGGTCGGCTTCGACTCGATCCCGGTCGTCTTCCTGACGACGCTCTTCACCGGGATGGTGATGGCGCTCCAGACCTTCAACGGCTTCGCGCGCTTCCACGCCGAAAGCCTCGTCGGGAGCGTGGTGGCGCTGTCGCTCACCCGCGAGCTCGCGCCCGTCCTGACGGCGCTCATGGTGACGGGCCGCGTCGGAAGCGCCATGGCGGCGGAGCTCGGAACGATGCGTGTCACGGAGCAGATCGACGCCCTCACGTCGCTCGGTACGGAGCCCGTGCAGTACCTCGTCGTGCCCCGCGTGACCGCATCGGTCT
>JBKJVY010000014.1:0-4538 GCA_046717185.1 Thermoanaerobaculia bacterium | reverse complement strand
GCGCGCGCGCATCGCCGCGGCGGGACTCCTCTCCGCGGCGGCCGCGGTCCGACTCTTCCGCCTCGACCACTTCTCGTACGGCCTCGACGAAGTCCTTCAGGCTTACTTCATCCAGGGGGACTGGGGGTTCTTCTGGAAGTCGCTGAAGTTCGACGCGATCCACCCCCCGCTCGACTACCTGATCGGCCGGCTCCTCGAGACCCTCGAGCCGGCGGGCTGGGCGCGCAAGCTCCCGGCCGTCGCGTGGGGGGTTGGAACCGTCGCCGCCCTCGGGCTCCTCGTCGCGCGGCGCGCCGGAGCCGCGGCGGGTTGGCTCGCCGCGATCCTTCTCGCCTTCGCACCCTTTCACGTCCGCTACTCGCAGGAGCTGCGGCCGTACTCGCTCGGCCTCTTCCTCCTCGTGCTCTCGCTCCTCGCTCTCGACCGCTATCTCGAGAGGCCGGGGACGGTACGGTTCGGAGCCCTCTGGCTCGCCTGCGTCGCCACCGCCTACACCCTGTACTTCGCGGCACTCGTTCTCGCGCTGGCCGCAACCGCCATGCTCCTGGAGGACGCGTTCTCCCCGGCCGAGAAGCGGCGGCGAGCCGCGCGGAAGTTCCTCGCGTGGAGCCCGGCTTTCGCCGCGACTCTCTTTCTCGCGTACCTGCCCTGGTGGCCGGTCGTTCTGGAGGCCGCGCGGCGGCCACCCCCGGTTCCGGCTCCACCCCTGTCCTGGGATCGCCTGACGAGACTCCTTTCCTTCTTTGCGTTCGCGCCGGACGACGGCCAGCCGCTTGGACGGAAGGGCCCGCTCTATCTGCTGCTTGTCGTCATAGGCCTCGTGATCGCATGGCGAAGACCGAAGCTCCGATTCCTCGTCGTCTGGCCGGTGGCCGGCTTTCTCGCGATTGAGATCCTGGGGCATCTTCATCCCCATTGGTACGTCTCCCGCCGATTCCTTCCAGCCGGCCTCGCCTTCCCCGCTCTCGCCGCCGTCGCGCTCGCGGCACTCGCGTCGCGCCGCGGGCTGCGTCTCGCCGCGGCCGGTCTCGTCGCCCTCCTCCTCGTCTTCGACCTGCGATCCCTCGCCGTGTACTTCCGCGAGGGCCGGGCGGACTGGCGAACGCTCGCGGACTATTTGCGCCGAACCGCGTCCCCGGCCGAGCGCGTTTTCACCGAGAACCAGTACTCGCAGCTCTGCGTCGCCTTCTACCTCGTCGGCCCGGAGTGGCTCCACGAGGGCGGCAAGCGCGGCCGCGAGGTCCTGAACCTGGACGGCGAGGTCGTTCGGCTCACGTGGTCGTGGAAGCCGGGAGAGCGGGCGTGGCTCGTCCTCGCGGGCGAGCCCCGCTACGCGGAGCTCCGCCGGTGGGCGACGATCTTTCCGCCGCTCCTCTTCCCGAAGGCGGAGGGCTCGGACCTGCGCCTTCTTGACCCCGCGATGCGCGACCGCGCGTTCGCGCCGAAACACTAAGATTGGCGGGGATGGAAAAGGATCTCTGCGACGCGCTCGACGACCTGATCCTCGGACGCGGGGTCGCTCGGGGCCGGCACGAACTCCGGCACCGCGAACGCCCGGTGCGGGAGGAGTTTCTCGAACGGCTTCGCGCCAACGGCTTCCGCCCCCTGACGGTGCGCGAAGCGCCGATCGAGGCGGGCGAGAAGATCCCCGCCTTTTACTTCGACGGCGACGCGGTCGACTTCGGGTGGTTCCGGTGGGAGATCTTCACGCCGAGAAGCCGGAGGAAGCTCTTCGCCTCCGAGAGGCGCCGGGCCGACAACTCGGAGTGGGCCGTGCAGCTCAACCTGTCCTCCGAAGAAACGGCATGGGGCTCGCCGGAGCGCAAGGAGAGGCACGACGTGGAAACCGTCGTCGCCGTGAACCCTTGATCGCTCGCCGAAGGCTCGACTCTTGACCACCCCATTCGTCCGAACGATCCCGGTCGGACCACTGCAGTGCAACTGCACGATCATCGCCGATCTGGAGGCTGGCGAGGCGATCGTCGTCGACCCGGGCGACGAGGCGGACCGGATCCTCCTCGCGCTCGCGGAGACGAAGTGCCGAGCGGTCGCTCTCCTCCACACGCACGGACACTTCGACCATATCGGCGGCACGGCGGGGGTGAAGCGCGCGACCGGCGCCGCGATTCGAATCCACGACGGCGACAGGCCGCTCTACGACTCGCTGCCTGACCAGGCTTCGTACTTCGGGCTCGACGCGCAGCCGACGATCCCGCCCGACGGCGGGTTCGAAGACGGCGAGACGATCGCCGTCGGCCGGTTCCGTCTCGAGGCGATACACACGCCGGGCCACACGCCCGGCTCGACGTGCTTTCTTCTGACCCCGACAGGGGTTGGGAGGGATCTGACCCCCTTCGGGGTTGGGAGGGATCTGACCCCCTTCGGGGATCAGACCCCAATCCTCTTTTCCGGCGACACGCTTTTTCGGCGGTCGATCGGCCGCACGGACCTCTGGGGAGGTGACACCCCGACGATCCTCGCGTCGATCCGGGAAAAGCTCTTTCCCCTCCCGCCCGAGCTGCGCGTCGTGTGTGGCCACGGCCCGGACACGACGATCGGAGAGGAGCGACTCGAGAATCCGTTCGTGGGGGGATAGCAGTTCTCAGTTCTCAGTTCTTCGCTGGCTATAATTCAATCCCGATGAAGCTGTCCTTGCCCCAGAGCTCCGAACTCGTGTCTTCCTTCTGGAAGGACGCGCCCTCTCTCTGTCCGAAGCACGACGTCCCCATGCGGTCGTTCTTCGTCGAGCGCGTCTACAAGCCGCAGGTCGTAATGGTGTGCCCGAAGGGAGAGATGTTCCGCTTCGACCAGAAGCCCAAGCAGATCGAGTTTTCCCGCCCTCACTTAAAGACGATGGTCCTGGACGCCCAGGAGCGCGAGTCGCCGGCGTGCCCGCAGGACTTCACGCCGCTCGTCGGCTACCGCACTCCCGCCGTCTTCATCCCGCAGGGGTGGGACTACACGTTCGTCTGCCCCACCTGTCTCTCCTACGGCCGCTGGGTGGACACCGGCCGCGGACGACGCAGTCATCGCGGCCCCGATCAAAAAGGCGGAGGCGCCCCCCTTCCACGACGAGACCATTCCGCTCCCCAAACGGATGGAGATGGCCAGGGAAGGGGACCTCTCGACCAAGCTGTACGCCGCCATGGCGCAGACCGACTGCACCGCCTGCGGCTACGACTGCGAGGGCTACGCGAAGGCGCTCGCCGATGGAACCGAAAAGGACCCCAACCTCTGCGTTCCGGGCAAGGAGGAGACGGCGCTCGTGGTGAAGAACCTCCTCAAGGGAACCGGCCTGCCCGCCTCGTTCGTCGCGTAGTTCGCGACGCACGGGGTCTAACCGATCAGAGGTCCGTCGGCTGCGGTTGCCGCCGCTTCCTCGGGAGACCGGACCGGCTCCATCTCGCCGGAGCGCCGGTCGCCCGTCCGGATCGGGAGCGTGAACGTGAAGCGGCTTCCCTTTCCGACCACGCTATCCGCCCAGATCGTCCCCCCGTGCAGCTCGACGAGAGACCTTGCGAGCGCGAGGCCGATGCCCATGCCGGCGTGCTGGCGCGTCGGAGAGCCGTCCACCTGCCGGAACCGCTCGAACACGTGCGGCAGCTCGTTTGTAGGAATGCCGATACCGTCGTCCTCCACGCTGATCAGATAACGCTCCGGCTCGCGCTCGACTCTCACAACAATGCGGCCGTGGCGGCGGGAGAACTTGATCGCGTTGACGAGCAGGTTCCAGAGAATCTGTTGAAGGCGGAGCGGGTCCGCTCGGATTTGCGCCATCGGGGCGGGAGGCGGCGCCAGGATGATCGCCACCGAGCGGCCCTCGGCCATCATCCGCACCGTCTCGATGGAACGCTGGATGACGTCCGGGAGGTGCAGCGCCTTGCGGTCGAGTGCGAGGGAGCCCCGGTCCATGCGGGCGAGGTCCAAAAGGTCGTCGATCAGCGCGAGCAGAACTCTCGCGGACTGGCGGATCTGCGCGAGCCCGCGGGAGAGCGTCTTCTCGTCAACCTTCTCTTCGGTGAAGAGATCGCTCCAGCCCACGATTGCCGTCAACGGCGTGCGCAGCTCGTGGTTGACGTTCTGGAGAAAGTGGTCCTTCAAGCGGCTCGCGTGGCGCAGTTCTTCGACGGTTCCCGTGAGCGTGGCGTAGAGCCGAGCGTTCTTGAGGAGGAGAGACGCCACGTCGGCGAACGAGGTCATCGCGTCGATCTCCTCGCGCCCGAAGCCTCCGGGCCGGTTGATGGCGGCGACGACGCCCAGGGTCTCGCTCTCCGTCTTCAGCGGCGCGAAGATCGCGTTCACCGTGCCGAACAGCCGCCGCAGGTCCGCGCTCGAGTACGGGTCGTGCTCGACGTCGTTCGAGCAATAGATCTCGCCGCTCTTGAAGACGGCCCCCGCAATCGACCGCGCGTCGACGGGGATTTTCACCTGTGCCGCGAGCTCGTCCGAGACGTTCCACCCGGGCCACGCTCCCTCCAGCCGGTTCGTGTTCGGGTCGTGGAGCAGGAAGATCACGGTCTCGGCGCGCGTGAACGCAC
>JBKJVY010000013.1:0-5546 GCA_046717185.1 Thermoanaerobaculia bacterium | reverse complement strand
GGGTGGGCGGCGACCCACTTCTCGAACTCCTCCTTCGTGAGGTCGGTCGGGTAGAAGCCGGCGCCCGGCGGCTTCGGGCGGTTCCCGATGAACGGCGCGTTCTCCTTCAACCGGTCCCACGGCCCCTTGTGCACGTCGAAGAGCGCGAGCGCGAAGTTCGCCGCAGGGACCTGTGCCGCCGCCCGCGCCACGCTCTCGCGCAGATCCCGGTTCTCCTCCGAGACCTGCAAGAGGAAGATGTCGTTCATGAACCGCGACGCTTCGATGAGCTTCCCGACGACCTGCGTCTCCTTCGCGTCGAGGAGAGCGCGGTCGTAGTCGATCGGGGTGCGGGGCAGCTGGCTCAGGCGGTCGCGGATATCCGGCGCGAAGGACGGCGGGGCCGCGTTACCGTTGCCGGCCCCGCTCACGGGACCTCCCGACGGGCTCGGGGCGGATCGTTCTTTCGCGCAACCGGCTGCGGCGATCGCGCAGAGGAGGGCAGCGGCGGCTTGGAATGTGCGCATCCGGTGGAATCTAGCATTTCCCGGCTGGCGTAGGTTTAGCATGCTTTCGACGTCCAGGATGACTCATCGGGAGAACGACTTCGCGCGCCCCCTCGACCGGGGAGCGAGCGTTGCGCGGTATCGCGCCAACCGCCGCCACACGGGCGCGCTGTTCGACGTCGTCGCCCCGGAGGCGTATGAGAAGCGGCCAATAGAGCTCCGCAACCCGATCGTCTTTTACGAGGGGCACCTTCCGGCCTTTTCGGTCAACACACTCGTCAAGAGGGGGCTCGGACGGCCCGGCATCGACCCGCGGTTCGAGGTTCTGTTCGAGAGAGGCATCGATCCGGAGGACGAGTCGGCGGTGCCAGGGACGGCGGCGGGCTGGCCGTCGCGGGATTCGATCCGCGCCTACGGCCGCGCGGCCGACGACGCCATTGTTGCCGCGCTCCAGAACGTCGATGTCGCGCGAGAGGACAATCCGGTCCTCTCCGGCGGCCTCGCGGTCGAGACGATTCTCGAGCACGAGAGGATGCACCAGGAGACCCTCCTGTACATCTGGCACCGGCTCCCGTACGACCAGAAGCGGGCGCCCAGGGGAGCGGCCGGGCCCCTGCTCGGAGGCGAGCCGCCGGCGCGCAGGAGAGTCCGGGTGCCCGCGGGGCTTGCCACGCTCGGCGCGAAGCGCGGCGAGATCCGTTTCGGCTGGGACAACGAGTTCGAGGAGCACGCCGTCCTTGTCCCGGAGTTCCAGATCGACGTCCACGACGTCACCAACCGCGACTACCTCGAGTTCGTGCGTGCGGGCGGCTACGACCGGGAGGACTTCTGGTCCGAGGAGGGCTGGAAGTGGCGAACAGAACAGGGCGTCGGCCATCCGCTTTTCTGGGAGCGCCGGGACGGGGAGTTCCGGTGGCGCGGGATGTTCGAGGAGCTGTCCCTTCCGCCCGCCTGGCCCGTTTTCGTCAGCCACGCGGAGGCGTCCGCGTACGCGCGCTGGCGCGACTCGCGGCTGCCGACCGAACCGGAGTTCCACCGCGCCGCGTATGGGACGGCCTCCGGGGCAGAGCGGGCGTTCCCGTGGGGCGAGGAGGCGCCGGATCCCTCGCGGGCGAACTTCGACTTCGCGACGTGGGATCCCGTCCCCGTCGGCTCGTTCCCCGCCGGCGCGAGCGCGTGGGGGATCCATGACCTCCTCGGGAACGGCTGGGAGTGGACGTCGACCGTCTTTGCGCCGTTCCCCGGCTTCGAGCCGATGCCTTCGTACCCCGTGTACTCCGCCGACTTCTTCGACGGGAAGCACTGGGTGATGAAGGGAGGATCGCTTGCGACCGGGAAGGAGCTTCTGCGGCGTAGCGTGCGCAACTGGTTCCGCGGGAACTATCCGTATGTCTATGCCACCTTCCGGACCGTGAAGAGCGAATAGTTCTCGGATGTCGGTTTCCGCCACGACCGCGCCCTCCGAGCTGATTCGCGACTTCGCCCGCGAGGTCGCGCGGGACCTCGCTCTGGTCCCGAAGCAGATCCAGTCGAAGTATCTCTACGACGCGCTCGGCTCATCGCTCTTCGAGTCCATCTGCCGGCTGCCCTGGTACCGCATCACCCGGGCCGAAGAGCGCCTCCTGGCCCGCCGCGCTTCCGAGATGGTCGCTCCGATGGCCGACCCGGTTACGCTGCTCGAGCTGGGCTGTGGCAGCGGTGAGAAGGTCGCGCTCCTCGCCGAGGCGCTCCGGAACCGTCGCCGGCGCGTCGCCATTCACCTCATCGACATCTCGCCGACCGCCCTCGAGCTGTCGGAGCGGACGCTCGGCGCTCTCGAGCACGTCTCGGTCGTCGGCCATCGCGCGACGTACGAAGAGGGACTCCGTCACGCGTCCCGCGAGCGGTCTTCGCACGGAGGTCTCCTCGTTCTTTTCCTGGGCTCGAACATCGGCAACTTCGACCCACCCGCCTCGCAGGAGTTCCTCGCGGAGATCCGCAGCGCGCTGCGCCCGGGTGACGGCCTCCTGCTCGGTGCGGACCTCGTCAAGCCGGTGGACGAGCTCCTGCTCGCGTACGACGACCCGCTCGGGGTCACGGCGGCGTTCAACAAGAACGTGCTCGTGCGGATGAACCGCGAGCTCGGTGCGGACTTCGATCTCGCGTCGTTCGAGCATCGCGCCGTCTGGAACCCGATCGACCGGCGCGTCGAGATGCACCTCGTCTCGGTGCGGCCGCAGACGGTCGTGATCCCGAAGTCGGGTGTCGAGGTGAAGTTCGAGGACGGCGAGTCGATCTGGACCGAGAGCTCGTACAAGTACGAGCCGCACGAGGTCGTCGAGTTCGTGTCGTCGGCCGGCTTCGTGAGCCACGGGCAGTGGATCGACCCCGAGGCGCGATTCGCGCTGACGCTGTTCGTGGCGGAGTAGAGAGGCGAGGCAGGGGTCAGGCCTCCACGGAACTACCTCGCGTCAAATAGAGATTGTCAGGTGAAGACCTGACCCCAAGCGTCCTTGGTAATATCCCCGCTCCCGTGAGGAGACTTTCCGCCAGGAACCGCGTCGCGCTCAGGGTCCCCCTCCTCGTATCCCTTCTCGCGCCGGCGCTTCCGGCCGAGGAGCGCATCGACTACGACATGGTCACGCGCATCCGGCAGGAGGGCTTCCGCAACTCCAAGGTCATGGAGACCGCGAGCGCTCTCACCGACGGCATCGGAGGCCGCCTGACCGGATCGCCCGCGATGAAAAAGTCGAACGAGTGGACCCGCGACGAGCTCGCCGAGTGGGGCCTCTTGAACTCTCACTTGGAGAGCTATCCGTTCGGGCGCGGCTGGAGCTACGAGTCCGTTTCCCTTCGGATGCTGTCGCCGACGCCCGCCCCGCTGCAGGCGCTGCCGAAGGCGTGGAGCCCCGGCACGAACGGGCCCGTCCGCGGCCGGGTCGTCCTCGCTAAGCTCACGTCGAAGGAAGACCTCGAAGCGCAGAAGGGAAAACTGAAGGGCCTGATCGTCCTGGCCGGCGAGATGCGCGAGGTCAAGCCTCAGGAGAAGGCGGCGCTCGAGCGCTACGACGAGAAGGCACTCGAAGATCTATGGAAGTACGAGGCGCCTCCGCTGCGCACTCCTTTCAGTCCGGAGGAATTCCGCCGGCGTCGCGAATTTCGCCGTGCTCTGAACGCCTTCCTCGAGGAGGAGAAGCCGCTCGCGGTGATCGACCCGGGGCGTCTCGACGGCGGGACCTTCCATGTGCAGGGCGGCGGCTCGTGGAAGAAGGACGAGCCGATCGGCGTCCCGGCGCTCGTCATGGCGGTCGAGCACTACGGGCGTCTGGTGCGGCTGCTCGAGCAGAAAAAGAACGTCGAGCTGGAACTCGACGTGCGCGCTCGCTTCCACGACGACGACCCGATGTCCTACAACACGATCGCGGAAATCCCCGGCACCGACCGGAGCGGCGAGGTCGTCATGCTGGGCGGCCACATGGACTCGTGGCACGGGGGCACCGGCGCGACCGACAACGCCGCCGGCGTCGCCGTCGCGATGGAGGCCGTCCGCATCCTGAAGGCGCTCGGCGCAAAGCCGCGGCGCACCATTAGAATTGCCCTTTGGAGCGGCGAAGAGCAGGGCGTGCTCGGCTCTGAGGCCTATGTCATGGAGCACTTCGCCTCGCGACCGATCCCGACCGATCCGAAAGAGAGGGAGAACTTCTCGTTGCGGCGCGGGCCGGGTCCCCTGACCATCAAGCCAGCGCACGCGAAGCTCTCCGCCTACTTCAACCTGGACAACGGCACCGGTCGGATCCGCGGCATCTACGCGCAGGAGAACGCCGCAGTCGTTCCGATCTTCGAGGCGTGGCTCAAACCTGTGAAGGACCTCGGCGCGACGACGGTGACGATGCGCAACACCCGCGGGACCGACCACGAGTCGTTCGACGCGGTCGGGCTACCGGGGTTCCAGTTCATCCAGGATGAGGTCGAGTACGAGACCCGCACCCACCATACGAACCAGGACGTCTACGAGCGCCTGCAGAAAGACGACCTCATGCAGGCGTCGGTCGTCCTGGCGACGTTCGTCTGGCACGCCGCTATCCGTGACGGGAAGCTCCCGCGCAAACCGATGCCGAAGGACGAGCCGCGGCCCGTGACTCCGACGCCCACTCCCGCCGCAGCCCACGCCCACTGAGAACCGAGAACTGAGAACACTCCACGCCAAAGAGGAACCCCTGATGAAAAAAGCCCTCGTCCTCCTCCTCCTGCCCGCTCTCGCCGGCGCGGCGAGCCCCGCATCCGCTCCGGTCTCAGCCGCCGAAAAGGTAGCGGCGAAATCGATCAGCGAGGACGTGCTGCGCGCGCACACGCGGTTTCTCGCCTCCGACCTGCTGGAAGGGCGCGCTCCCGCCACGCGGGGGGACCGGCTCGCGCAGGAATACATCCTCGCGCAGATGGAGGCCCTCGGACTCGAGCCGGGCGCGCCGGAGGGGGGTTGGATTCAGAAGGTCCCGCTCGTCGGGATCATCGGCAAGGTCCCGGACAAGGTTTCGTTGTCCCGGGACGGGCGCAAGCTCGACCTCACCCGGCTCGAGGACTACGTCGCCTTTTCGGGTACGCAGAAGCTGCAGTCGCGGCTCGACGGCGCGGAGGTCGTCTTCGTCGGATACGGCATCGTCGCGCCCGAGTTCCAGTGGGACGACTACAAGGACGTGGACGTCAAGGGCAAGGTCCTCCTGATGATGAACAACGACCCGGAGGAAGACCCGAAAACCTTCGCGGGGAAGACCCGGCTCTGGTACGGACGGTGGGACTACAAGTACTCCATCGCCGCGCAGAAAGGGGCGGTCGGCGCCTTCATCATCCACACGCAGCCGTCGGCCGGTTATCCGTGGCAGGTCGTCCAGACCTCCTGGTCGCGCGAGGGCTTCGAGCTCACCTACGAGGGGGAGCCCCGCGTCGAGATCAAAGGGTTGTTCACCGAGGACGCGTCGAAGAAGATCGCTTCGCACGGGGGCCACGACCTCGACCGCCTCCGCGCGGCCGCGCTCCGGCGGGACTTTCGTCCGGCGCCGCTCGGGGTCTCGCTCTCCCTCGCGA
>JBKJVY010000012.1:0-5606 GCA_046717185.1 Thermoanaerobaculia bacterium | reverse complement strand
TCACCGACGACCACGACCTGGAAGAGGTGGCGCGAACGGCGCGTCCCGGGCCGGACGGGCTTGAGAGGCTCGTTCTCGAAGGTGCGGACCGTTCGAACCGCGCGCCGGTCGGCCCTCGGCCGATTCCCGAGGGGGTGAGCACGATCGTCGCCGCGTTCCGCGAGACCGCGCGGAGCGAGGAGTCCGCACAGATCCTCGAGCAGTTCGCAGAGCGGAGTGCCCCGGGGCAGACCTACGGCGTGGCGTTCATTGAGACTCTGCTCGACCTCACGGGGGACGAAGAGCCGCTTCTCGTCCTGGACCCGCTTGGCGACGACGTGAGCGAGGCCGCCCGCCTTTTGTTCGAGAGCGGGAGGGAGCGCCATGCCGAGGTGGCGGAGACGCTCCGCCTCGCGGCGGAGGCGGTCGCGAGGGCGGGGCGCGAGCCGGTGGTCCCCTTCCGGCCGGATCTCTTTCCGTTCTTTGCGATCGAGGACGGGGTCCGGCGCCGAGTCGAGATCGAAGACCTCGACCGGGTCGCGGAAAAGATCGGGCGCGGAGAGGCCCGCGTGTCCGCCGACGTCCTCACCCGCCCGGTCTTAAAGTCGCTCGTCCTTCCCGCCGCGGTGAGCGTGCTCGGACCGAGCGAGATCGCCTACCACGCTCAGTCCTTGCCGCTCTTTCCGCTCTTCGGGGCGCCGGTCCCGATTCTCATGACGCGCACGTTCCTCGTGCCGCGCGGCCCGGCCGAGCGGCGAACCGCCTCGGCGCTCGGCATCGCGGACGAGGACCTGCTCGATCCTCAGGCCGGGAGCGGAGAGTCGACGCCGGTCCCGCAGGTGGAGCGTATCGGAGAGGTCGCCCGCCGGCTCGACCGGGAGATGGAGTCCCTCGGCCCTTCGCTCGAGGAGGTCGACCCGACGCTCGCCGGGGCCCTCGAAACCACTCGCCGGAAAGCGACGTACCAGATCGAGCAGCTCGCCGAGCGCGTGCGCAAGGCGGCCGAACGGAAGGACGAGGTGGCGCTCAATCGACGTCGGCGGCTCGCGGCGATGATCCTCCCCGGCGGAGAGCCGGCGGAGCGGATCTACCCCCCGCTGGCGTTCCTACTCGCGTGGGGGCGGGGCGTTCGGGACGCGGTTCGAAACGCCGCGGGGAACGGCGGCACCGTCGTCGTGCTCGACGTGGACGGCGCGGCGGAATCGCAGGGGAGGAAGAGCCATGCCGGTTGACGTCCTCGCGATCGCCGCCCATCCCGACGACGTCGAAATGACCTGCGCGGGAACGCTCGTGAGGTTGAAGGCGGCCGGGAAGCGCTTCGGGATCGTGGACCTGACGCGCGGCGAGATGGGCACGCGAGGGACCGACGCGATCCGGCGGCGCGAAGCGGAGCGCGCAGCGGAAATCCTCGGGGCCGAATTCCGGGAGGCGCTCGACTTCGGCGACGGCGGTTTGACCGGGTCGCGCGACCAGGAGCTCGCCCTCATGGACGTGATCCGGCGCGAAAAGCCGAGGCTCGTCTTCACCTCCTTCCCCGAGGATCGCCATCCGGACCACGCTCGGGCGGGGCGGCTCGCCACGGACGCGGCCTTCTACGCCGGGCTCCGGAAGATCGAGACGAGCAATCCCGCGCACCGCCCGCAGCAGACGATCTATTTCTCGACCGGCTATCTCCATGAGCCCGACTTCGTCGTGGACGTGACCGCCGCCATGGAGACGCGCCGCGCGGCGATCCGCGCGTTTACGAGCCAGTTCCACCGCGAGGAGTCGCAGGAGCCGCAGACGGTCATCTCACAGAAAAACTTCCTCGAGATGCTCGAGGCGCGAGCCCGCCACTTCGGATTCCTGATCGGCGTCGAGTTCGGCGAAGGTTTCCTCTCGAAGCGCCCGCCCCGCATCGACGACCCGATCGCGGCGTTCGAAGGATTCGAACCGGGGTTCTGACGAGTGAAGATCGGCATCACCTGCTACCCCACCTACGGCGGCAGCGGTGTCGTCGCGACGGAGCTCGGGCTCGCGCTCGCCGACCGCGGCGACGAGGTGCATTTCATCTCGTACGACCTTCCCTCTCGACTCGCGCTTCCCCGCCAGCGGGTGTACTTCCATGAGGTCGTCTCGCCGACGTATCCGCTGTTCGTGTCGCCGCCGTACACGCTCGCGCTCGCGACCAAGATGGCGGAGGTCGGCAAGCGCGCGCGCCTCGACCTCCTGCACGTCCACTACGCGCTGCCCCACGCGATCTCCGCGATCCTGGCCCGGGAGATGAGCGATGGCAACGGGATCCGACTCAAAGTCGTCACGACGCTCCACGGAACCGACATCACGATCGTCGGGCAGGACCGCTCGTACCTGCCGATCACGCGATGGGGGATCGAGCAGAGCGACGCCGTCACGGCGGTTTCGCGGTACTTGACGGACGTGACGATGCGCGAGCTCGGGCCGCGCAAGACGATCGAGATGATCCCGAACTTCATTGATCCCCGTCGATACTCCCCCGACGGCGCTTCCCCTTACGCGCGCACGCTCGTGAAGGAAGGCGAGGCGGCAGTCATCCACGTCTCGAACTTCCGGCCGGTCAAGCGCATCCCGGACGTCCTGAAGACTTTCGACCGGATCCGCCGGAAAGCTCCGGCGCGTCTCCTTCTCATCGGGGACGGTCCCGAGCGCTCCTCCGCGGAGCGGCTCGCCCGCCAGCTCGGGTTCGAGGAGCTCGCGACGTTTCTCGGGAACGTCGCCGCGGTCGAGACGGTGCTCCCGATCGGGAAGGTGCTGCTGCTCCCGTCGGACTCGGAGTCCTTCGGGCTCGCCGCGCTCGAGGCGATGGCGTGCGGAGTGCCGGTCGTCGGCGCCGCGGCGGGCGGACTTCCGGAGGTCGTGCAGGATGGCGTCACCGGCTTCCTGCGGCCGGTGGGCGACGTCGATGGCATGGCGGAGGCCGCGCTCGAACTCATCGGCGACGAGGAGAAGTGGAAGCGGTTCTCGAAAGACGCTCGCCGCCGCGCGGTCGAGGAGTTCCCGACCGAAGGGATCGTTTCGCGGTATCGAAAACTCTACGAGAAGACGCTCGGCTGATTTCGGCCGCGAGGCGGGCGGCGCGGGCCCAGGTCGGCGAGGGCGCGGTGGCGTTCCGCCTCGGAACAGAACGCGCCGCGCCAGGCGTTTTCCGCGAAAAGCCGCATCGTCCGCTCGCCGAAGCCGAACGTCTCCTGCACGAGACGGAGCTCGCCAGCCGTCGTCGATCGGAAGAATAGCGGATCGTCCGCGCCGATCGCGACGCAGACTCCCGCGTCGAGGAGCCGGGCGAGGGGGTGCTCGTCGAGGGACCCGACGGCGCCCGTCACGACGTTGCTCGTCGGGGCGACCCAGAGCACTGTGCCTTCCTCGGCCAGCCGCTTCAGGAGGTGCGGGTCTTCGGCCGCCGCGATGCCATGGTCGACGCGGTCCGGGCGAAGGGCGTCGAGCGATTCGGTGAGTGACTGCACGCCTCCCCACTCCCCCGCGTGGACGGACGTACGCAGGCCGAGCGCGCGGGCGCGCAGGTACACCCCGGCGAAGGCCGAAGCGGGAATGGCGGTCTCGTCGCCGCCCAGGCCGAAACCCGTGACCGAATCGAGTCGCGTCCTCTCGTGAAGGTCGAGCACGCGCTCCGCGGATTCCGGCCCCCACTGCCGCACCGCGTCGAGGAGGATCCGGCAGCGCGTGCCGCCTTCCGCCTGCGCCTCGCGGAAGCCGCGGTCGACCTCCACCAGGCACGCTTGCGGGTCGAGACCGAAATGCGCGGCGATCTCGGGCGAGACGTAGATCTCCGCGTAGGAGAGCCCTCCCTCCGCGAGCGACCCCGCGATCGCTGCCGCGGCATCGCCGTAGTCCCGGGGCGAGCGGAAGAGGCGGCAGACCTCCGCGTAGAGAGCGAGGAAACCCTCCGAGTCGACGACCTGCGAGCGCTCAGCCTCGAAAGCAGCAGAGTCGGCGAACCGATGTCCGGATTGCCGGGCGAGCGCGGTGAGCGTCTCCGGCGGGAGCGATCCCTCGAAGTGAAGGTGGCAGTCGGCCAGCCGGTACGGGGAAGTCATGGAACGGGACCAGGGGGATCCTACCTAAGTCCTGGGTCCTGATTCCTAAGTCCTGTTGGCTGAGCGCGCGACCGTCCAGTTAGAACCTTTTCATCGAGGCTACGTTAATCTAGCCGGAATGCGCAAAGCCCTTCTCGGCCTCCTCCTGCTCTCCTTCGCGGCGGTTGCGACGGCCGGCGAGGAGGTCTTCGAGAAAGCCTACTCGATGGAGGGCGCCTCGAAGGTCTCGGTCGAGAACGTCAACGGGAAGATCGAAGCCTATGCCTGGGACCGGCCGTACCTGAAGGTGCGGGCGGTCAAGACCGCCCGGGGGCCGCGGTCCGAGGAGACCCTTCGGCTGACGGAAATCCGGGTGCGCAAGGTCGGCGACGAAATCCGGCTCGAGACCGTCAACCCGCGACGCCGGCGCCTCTTCGGCTTCCTCGACCTCGGCTGGCGAAATGCCCACGTCGATTACGTGCTCCACATTCCGACGCTGACGCACGCCCGGTTGGAGACCTGCAACGGCAAAGTGCTGGCGATCGGAATGGGCAACTCGATCGCCGCCGACGCCGTCAACGGCTCGATCGAGATCCGCGACGTGTTCGGGCCCGTGCGCGCTTCCACCGTCAACGGCTCCGTGCGGATCGTCTTCCGTGGAGAGCTCAAGGACTCGCGCGTCGAGACGGTGAATGGAAGCGTGGACGTCGCATTCGCCCGGGGCTCCTCCGTCCGCTACGACCTCGAAACGGTGAACGGACGCATCGAAGGGGACTTCGCGCTTGCCGTCGAGGGCAAGTACGGTCCGAAAGAGGCCCGCGGCGACTACAACGGGGGCGCCGAGCCGCTCCGTTGCGAGACGGTCAACGGCTCGATCCGCCTGAAGACGAACTAGACCCGCCCCGCCGACCGCCTCGGCTGTCAGCTGTTATCGTTTGCTCCGCGAATGGCGAACGAACGCACGGCTCCTTCCCGACCCATGCTCGTGTTCTCCTATCTCGCGTTCCTGGGCGTCATCCCGCTCTTCCTCTCGCGAGATCCCGAGGTCCGCTGGCACGCGCGCAACGGTCTACTGATCTTCGGCGCGGTCGCGGCCATTTCGCTCGTCGCGACGCTCGTGGGCACGATTCTCCCCACGCTCGGTTGCCTCTACGCCACGTTGATGTTCTTCGTTCTCGCGCTGTACTCGTTCATCGCGATTCTCGCCGCCGTCAAGGCGCTCGGCGGCCAGCGACTCCTCGTCCCCGGAATCTCGAGGTATGCCGGACGGCCTTGAGCCGGACGACGCAACCCCGAAGCCGTCGCGCCGCGGGAGCCGGGGTTTCGTGGCGGCCGCCGCGTTGTGCGCGTTCGTCGGATTCGCAGCCGGAGACGCTCTCCGGCCCGCGGACAGCCAGGTCTCGGCGAAGGCGGGGGTCGCCGTAATCGATGCCTACCGCGCCACGATCGGGTTCGCGCTCGGCCGCTCGGGTGTCGTGCGGTGCCGGTTCGAGCCGTCGTGCTCGGCCTACGGCCGCGAGGCGATCGCACGCTACGGGTCGCCCCGCGGATACCTTCTGACGGCGCAGCGGCTCT
>JBKJVY010000011.1:0-2612 GCA_046717185.1 Thermoanaerobaculia bacterium | reverse complement strand
CGCATCACCGATCACCGCATCGGCTTCACGACCCATCAGCTCGTCGGGGTCCTCGACGGAAACCTGGACGAGCTCGTCGAGCCGCTCAGCGCGCACTTCCAGGCGGAGAGGCTCCGCGAGGAGATGGCGCGGGCGTGAGAGAGAAAGGCGTGGGTTCACGGCCCTGTCATTCCGAGGCGCGCAGCGCGGAGGAATCTGGGCCCTCTCGAACAGATCCCTCGCTTCGCTCTTGCTGCCTTTCCGCTTTCCGCTCTCCGCCGATCCGGGAAGGGTCTCTCTGGCGGGCAGCAGATAGCACGCCATGAAAGTCAAAGAGCTGCTCGCGTCCGCGCAGGACCTCAATCGGCATGCCGGTCTCAATGCGACGCCGTGGGACTCTCGCATCCTGCTCGCGCATTCCCTGGGCTCTCGCAGTCCGCTCGCGCTCGATCCCCTTGAGGACATTCCCGAAGCGGCAGCCGCCCGATTCGAGAGACTCTGGGAGGAACGCCTCTCCGGCGTGCCCGTCCAGCACCTCGTCGGCGAGTGGGACTTTTTCGGGCGGCCCTTTCGCGCCGACTCCCGCGCGCTCGTGCCGCGTCCGGAGACCGAGCTCCTGATCGAGATCGCCCTAGCAGAAGCGCCCGGAGCGGCCCGCGTAATCGACCTCGGGACGGGAAGCGGGATCCTCGCCGTGACGTGGCTCCTCGAGCGGCCGGACTCCCGGGCCGTCGCCCTCGACGTGTCGACAGAAGCCCTCGCGCTCGCGCGCGAGAACGGCCTCCGCCACGGGGTCGCCGGCCGGCTGGACCTCGCCGCGGGCGACTGGACGTCCGCCCTTTCGGAAGGGGCGCGCTTCGACCTCGCGATCTCGAACCCTCCCTATCTCGCGCTCGCGGAGGCCGCCGGCCTCTCTCCGACCGTGCGCGACCACGATCCGGCGCGGGCGCTCTTCGCCGGAGCGGACGGCCTCGACGATGTCCGGCGGCTCCTGCAGGACGTGCCCCGCCACCTCGCGCCGGGCGCGCCGTTCCTCTTCGAGATCGGGGCGGGGCAGGCGGACGCCGTGATCGGGGAGGTCGCGGCGCGCGACGACTGGCGGCTCGACCGGATCGTCCCCGACCTGGCGGGCATCCCGCGGGTCGCAGTCCTGCGGCGCGTCTAGGTAAACTGGTCAGCCGCCGTCGCGGCCTTCAAATCTTCCGGGACAGCCTTGTTCTTTATGTTCCGAACCCGATCCTGGGCCTCGGCTTCTCCGGCGGCGGCTCCATGAGCTTCCGCATCGCGTCGAAAACAGCCTTGAACTGGGCGTCATACTTGCACTCGAGGTCGTCGAGCCGACGCGCGAAATCGGCGTGTGTGATCACCATCTGGCGCAGGCGGACGAACGTCCGCATGATCTCGACGTTGACCTTGATCGCTCGCTCACTCCGGAGGACGCTCGAGAGCATTGCGACACCCTGCTCGGTGAAGGCGAGGGGCAGATACTTGCGGTGCTGGCCGCGGCCGGGCTTTAAGGTCACAATCTGTGACCTTAAACCGGAGGTGCCAGATCGGGACCTCAACTCGTCGAACTCCTTCGCCGTCAGTCGGAACATGAAATCCGGAGGAAAGCGCCGAGGATTCCGCTGGACTGCCTGGTTAAGTGCCTTCGTTTCAACGCCGTAGAGGGAAGCGAGATCGGAATCGAGCATCACCCGTTCCCCGCGGATTTCACAGATCAGCCGATCGATCCTCTTCGAAGCGACAAGCCCGGTCATTGGAATTGGAGACTCACTCGCATGTGGTCGCAATTTGCGACCACATACCGGCAAGCGCTCACGGCTCCGCTCACCAGCGATAGACCGGGTCTGGATGTCGCGATTCTCGGGCCGTCGTGGTGTAGAAGACGTTTTCGGGCGGCAGAATCACCCATCGATAAGGTCCACCTCGCCGAACCATTGCCGGATCCTCTTCTCTTTGTTGTCGCCTTCGTTCCGCTTCACCTCGGTTGACAGTCGGGACGGAGACCCGTAGAAGGGAGGCGGGTTTCTCCGGGCGCAGTCAGAGCCGGACGCGAAGCTCTTTAGGGAAAGGGGAGCTCGTGCAAGAGTTTTCCGAATTAGTACTCAGGCCATTGAAAACAAAGGTCCAGTGGACAGTTTCATAATCGACGGCCCGGCGCGACTCGAGGGCGAAGTCGCGGTCTCCGGCGCGAAGAACGCCGCTCTCCCCTGCCTCGCCGCGACGCTGCTCACGGCCGGACCGGTGCGGCTCACGAACCTGCCGCCCGTCGCCGACGTCCGGACCATGCGAAAGGTCCTCACCCACATCGGCGCCCGGGTGGAAGCCGGGCCGGATTCGGTCTCGATCGAAGTCCCGGAGATCGTCCGAGCCGACGCCCCGTATGACCTCGTCAAGACGATGCGGGCATCCGTGCTCGTGCTCGGGCCTCTCCTCGCACGCGCCGGCTCCGTTCGGGTCTCGCTTCCGGGGGGCTGCGCCATCGGTGCGCGCCCCATCGACTTCCACCTCGCCGCATTCCGCAAGTTCGGCGCGGAGGTGACGCTCCACCACGGGTACGTCGAGGCGAAGGCGAGCCGCCTCCGCGGCGCCGACGTCGCCTTCGAGACCATCACCGTCACCGGCACGGA
>JBKJVY010000010.1:0-4949 GCA_046717185.1 Thermoanaerobaculia bacterium | reverse complement strand
ATGCCGCGCGACGTGCGCCAGGCGAGGTTCCTCGTTAGACGGGTCTGCATAAGACCCGGCGCAGCCCAGGCGCTGCGGTCGTCACCCTCGCGGGGAGGTGACGTCCGGATCATGCCGAGAGGAGCCGGGGTGCGCATCATCGACCCCCCAGGAGGCGGTCGGCCGGGGATTGGACGCCGGCGGGACCGCGGTTCAGGACGTGGGTGTAGATCATCGTCGTGGCGACGTCCTTGTGGCCGAGGAGCTCCTGGACCGTGCGGATGTCGCTGCCGTCTTCGAGCAGGTGGGTAGCGAAGGAATGGCGGAAGGTGTGGCATGTGGCGCGCTTCGGGATGCCCGACGCGAGGACGGCGCGGCGCACGGCGTGCTGGACGAACGGTCTCGTGCAGGTGGTGGCGGCGCTTCTCTTCCGTCTCGCGCTCGACGTAGGTGCGCGTGGCGGGGAAGACCCACTGCCAGGGCCACTCGCGGCCGGCGGAGGGGAGCTTCTTCCCGAGCGCGCCCGGGAGCTCGACCCAGCCCGCGCCGTTCGCGAGGTCGCGCTCGTGCTGGGCCCGCACGCGCTCGAGGTGCGCGGCGAGCTCGGACTTCATGGAAACGGGCAGCATCGTTGCGCGGTCCTTGTCGCCCTTGCCGCGCCGGACGGTGATCTGGTTGCGGCCGAAGTCGACGTCCTTGACGCGCAGGCGGCAGCATTCGAGCAGGCGCAGACCGCAGCCGTAGAGCAGGGTCGCCATCAGGCGCGGTTCGCCGTCCATGCGAGCGAGCACGGCGCGCACCTCGTCGCGCGTGAGCACGACCGGAAGGCGCGCGGGCGTCCTGGCGTGCACAAGGTCGTCGAGCCACGGCAACTGGATGCCGAGAACGTCCCGGTAGAGGAAGAGCAACGCCGCGAGCGCCTGGTTCTGTGTCGAGGCCGCGACGTGCGCGCGGGTCGCGAGCGCGTTGAGGAAGGCCGTGACGTGCCCGGGGCCGAGCTCGGCCGGATTGCGGCGGCCGTGGTACTCGTGGTAGCGGCGCATCCAGCCCAGGTAGGCCTCCTCGGTGCGCGGGCTGAAGTGACGCAGGCGCATGGCTTCCCGCGCGCGCTCGGAGAGGCGCGGAGCCGGGGTAGCTCGCGGGCCGGGAGCAGGGAACGGGCGATGAGGCTCGATTGGGTCCTCGCGCACGGTGGAGGCTCCGCCGAACCCGCCCCATCTGTCGTAGGAAGTCCACGGCGCATCCGGACACGATGGCGCGCGCGCCGCGCGCGCCATCGATGCGGCGAAGCGGGTCATAAGCGGCTTGCTTGCGAGCATCGGCGCCATCTGAGCCTTGTCCCTTCTGCGAGAACCTATCCTTGGTGCCTGAACTGGTGCCTCAAGTCGACCGTCGCCACTATGCCGAACGCCGGACGACCCGGGGAAGATCAGTGCGGCGTTCCTTGGTCCAGTCGCCGTGGGAGAGCCGCGAGCTGTTGATGCTTCATGGTTTGCCTCCAAGATGAAAGCCGCCGAACGATATCGAGTTCAGCGGCGAGCGCAGCAAGTCCGCTGCAGCCGCGGGTTATGCGGCCACGTGGAGCTTGTCGTACAGGAACTCGGGTGCGAAGTCCGCGCCATTCGGCCACGAGATTGTTCCGAGGTCCGGCGAGACCACGAACCGCCGAAAGTACTCGAGATCGCGAAGCGGCTCGAACACGGGCCCCCGAAGTTCTCCTGAAAGGTCGACCTTGCCTTCCATTCCATCTTCGAACTTCAGCCAGACCGTGTAGTCCCGGAGATACCGAGCTTCCACTACGTCAACCATCGACCTACTCCAACGGCTCGATCGCTTTGGGCAGGCGGCCCTCCTCCGCCAAGCGCCAATTCTCCGCCAGCTCTGCGCGATGCAGACTCCACCACTCCATCACGTGAACGGCAGGAGTCCAGATACGCCATGTTAGCCGCCCCCGCGCAGTCGACCACGCGCCAGCCGAGGATCCCGGCTCCCATGAATGCAAGCCAGGATGACGGCGACATTGTCCTGGACTCGGTACCAAATGATGTGGGGAAAGCGCCGTAGGATCGCTCTTCGGCTTCCTCGGTACCGCTCTGGAAATGAAAGCGGATTCTCACCGATCCGACCGAAGAGTTCATCGATCGCTTCCCGGAATTCAGCTCCAAGTCCTGCCTGCTGAGACTCGTACCAGTTCTCGATTCCTGCCAGGTCGAGCTCTGCCGCCCGACGAAGCAGGACACGCGCCTTCAATGGTGGCGTTTTTCGAGACGGGCCTTGACCTCTGGCCAGGGACTCTGGTCGTCAGGATTGGCGTCGAGGTCGGCGAGTCGCGCGTCGAGCAATGCACGCTCGTCAGGCGTGATGGGGATGTCCTCCTCGGACAATGTTTTCCAGAGCGCCTCGATCAGCTGAAGACGTTCCCTGGAACTCAGCCGCAGTGCCTCTTCCAAAAGGTCCGTGCTCATGAACAAAGTATAGGCGCAGCGGCTGCTGAGGCGGCTATCTAGCTAGGCCAACGCCAGCCCCCGGTTCTCCGCGCGGACGGACAGCAATTGGCCGCCGCGGAGCCGCCCGAGAGTCTCCCGCACCGCGAGCGTCCGTTCCGGCGGGGAGAGAAAAACCACGCAGCCTCCGCCGCCGGCGCCGCACGCCTTGCCCCCCCAGGCGCCCGCCTCGAGCGCGGCCGAGATCGCCGCCTCGATCGCCGGAGACGAGACGACCGGCGCGAGGTCCCGCCGCGCTTTCCACTCCTCGTCGAGCGCGCGGCCCATTCCCGCGAAGTCCCGCCCGGTCGCCGCCACGGCCATGGCGCGCGCGGCGGCGGCGACCTTCTCGAGGCCCTGCGTCACCTCGGAGTCGCCTTCCAGGCGGCGCCGGAAGATCTCCCAGTTGTTCATGCCGGAGGAGTGGGCCGCGCCGGTGTCGAAGAGCGTCAGGTGCGCGTCCCACGCCTCCGCGTCGACGTCCTCGCGCTCCGCCGCCGTCCTCCCCGTCTCGAACCGGAGGACGTGGAGGCCTCCGCCGAACGCAGGGTAGTAGTCCTGAACCCCGGCGGGCTTTCCGAGGACGCGGGTCTCGACGTCGCGCACGAACTCGACGCTGACCGCGCCTCCGAAGGCCGCGCCGTTCGACCGAGCCAGCGCCGCGGCGACGGCCACTGCGAGCGCGGAGGATCCGCCGAGCCCCGAGCCGAACGGGACGCCAGAACGGAACTCGAGCTCGATTCCGCCCTCCGGCGCGAGCTCTTCGAGGAGAGCGCCCACGAGCGCCGTTCCCGGATCGTCCGAGAGCTCCATCGCGGACCGCACGCGGCGATCGAGGCCCCGGTCCGGCGCTACGAGGCGAATGCCTTCCCCGCCGCGCCGCACTCGACAGGAGGCGCGCCGGTCGATGGCGAGGTTGACGGTGACCGAGCCGGGGTGGAGGGCGTGGAGAGGCCACAAATCGAGCGTCCCCCCAGCCAAATCGACTCGGGCGGGAGCGCTCGCGTGGACGAAATCCGACATCGCGGGCGGATTCTAAGGTGCCGTTGTGGGCGCGACGATGTCGCCCCCGGGAAGCGAGCCGGGCTTAGTAGCCGACGCGATTCGCGCGCAGGTAACCGGACTGCGGGAACGCCGTGCCCTCGAGCGTTGCGGTGCGGCCGATCGGCGCATCGCCGAAGTCGGGATGTCGCGACATGAGACGCCAGATCTCGCCGTTCTCCGCGCAGAAGCCGGGGACGTGAGACGGCTCGGGAATCGGACAGAGCCCGGTCTCCTGGCGCCCCTCGCACTGGATGCACACGAACGTTCCGGTCATCCGCTTCGAGACGAGGGAGAACGGGTTCGTCTCCGAGGCGAGCGCCGAAGCCGGGCTCGCCGCCGAGGCCGAAGCCGTTCGGGACGAAGGCGTGCTCGCAACGAGCGGCACGATCATCAGAACGACCGCCGCCGCAACGAAGTAGGCGCGCGGGCGCATCGGCTGGTTCGACGTCAGAGAGCTGTGAAGTCGCGAGCGCAGCCGCGCGGGAGCTGGGGCGCGGTCGAGATGCGACCGCAGGACCTTGCCGAGACTGCGGGCAGAATCCGCCCGGGTCGCGCAGGGCGCGCACACAGCCAGGTGCCGGGACAGCGCTTCGGCGTCGCAGCGAGTGAGCTCACGATCCATGTGGGCGTAGAGCAGGAAGCGGGCTTCTCGGCAGTGCATCGGACCGTTGGGACAAACGGCCTCGCGCGGAGGGAAATTCCGGGGCTCCGGCTGGGGCGGTCGCTCCGCTCCGGCGCCAGAGATTCGAGCCGGGGGTGGTCCCAGAGGGCCGACCCCCGGAGGGGACACTGTCCCTAAGCGGCCGGCGTTTTCGGCCGGGTCCGCATCTTGGCGGGCTCAGCGCCCCGGATGTAGCCGTGGCGCCGCGCGTACCGGAGAAGCGCCTTCTCGAGGAGCTTCCGTCCCCGGTACAACCGGGACATGACCGTTCCGACGGGACAGTCGAGGATCTCGGCGATCTCCTTGTACGAGAAGTCCTCCAGGTCGGCCAGGATGACCACCATCCGGTAGTCGTACGGCAGCGACTCGAGCGCCTTACGGACGTCGTCGTCGAGGACGCCGGTGAAGAACTCGGCCTCCGGGTCAGAGGGCCGATCGGCGTTGTCCCGCCGCACGATCCGCTCGAAGGAGTCCTCGATTTCGGCGAAATCGACGCTCCGCGGCTCGAGCTTCTTCTTCCGGTAGTTGTTGATGAACGTGTTCTTCAAGATCTTGAAGAGCCACGCCTTCAGGTTGGTGCCCTCCTCGAACTTGTCGTAATACTTGTAGGCCTTGAAGAAAGTTTCCTGGACGAGGTCCTCGGCGTCCTCGGAGCTCCGCGTCATGCGGTAGGCCGTGTTGTAGAGCGAGTCCACGTAAGGCATCACCTGGGAGTCGAAATCCCAGGAGGTTACGGGCTGGGGAGTTCCCTCGGTAATCGGTTGCACGCTTGTCTTCTCCAT
>JBKJVY010000009.1:0-7357 GCA_046717185.1 Thermoanaerobaculia bacterium | reverse complement strand
TTGAATCCGAACCCCACGAGCAGGAGCAGGAGCGCCAGCGCGACCAGGGGGTCGGCGGCGAGGTCGGGTCGGGAGAGCGCGGCGATCCGCACGCTTCCCGCTTTGCCGAAGAGGAGCGCGATGCCGTAGAGCGTGAACGCCGAGCCGAAGGCGCCCGTCAGGAAGTACTTCAGGCCCGCTTCGGAGGACGCCGGCATCGTCCGAAAGAAGGCAGCGAGAACGTAGAAGCACAGCGAAAGCATTTCCAGGCCGATGAAGACCACGAGCAGGTCGAGCCCTCGCGTCATGAGCGAGACGCCCAGGTGTCCCCAGAGAAGGAGCGCGTAAAACTCCCCCTTCTCTTCGCCGGTGCGCTGGAGGTAGGGCTTCGCCACCAGGATCGCCAGCGCGGCGGTCGCCGCGGCGATGATTCCGGCTGCCGTCGTCAGCTCCGACGTCTCGTACCGCCCGCCGAAAGTGAGCCCTCCCGGAGCGGCGAGCAGGAACCAGATCGACGCCGCGATTGCGGCGAGCGAAAAGGTCGCGAGCCACCGGCGGGAAGACGGAGCAAAGGCGTCGAGCAGCAGCACGACGCAGCCGGCGGCGGCGAGAGAGATTTCCGGAGCAACCGCGGCGAGATCGTTCGGTCCGAAGGCCAGGAAAGACGCGCTCACGGCCGGACCCTGGTTCCTGTCATTCCGAGGCCCGAAGGGCCGAGGAATCCTGCCGTCTCCCGGGGGGTCCCTCGCGGAGCCTGTCCTGAGCGAAGGCGAAGGGCTCGGGATGGCGGCGAAGAGTTCGCCGCCACCTTCCGCGTCGCTGCTGACCGGCGAACCTCCTCGACGGACGGCGCGATGCGGTCGAGGAAGTCGTTCGGCCGCACGCCGATCCACATCATGAGGACGACGAGCACGGAGGCCGCGACGAGTTCGCTCGGCCGGATCTCCGGCAGCGAGCGGTTCTCCTCGCGCGTAAGGGGGTTCCAGAAGACGCGCTGCACGAGGGAGAGCATGTACACGGCCGAGAGGACGACGCCCGAGGCGGCGGCGACGGCCCACCAGCGGTACGGCGACGTCCACGTTCCGAGGAGGATCAGGAACTCGCCGACGAACCCGTTCAAACCGGGGAGGCCGATCGAAGAGAAGGTCGCGAACAGGAAGAGCGCCGTCGTCACGGGCACGACCCCCGCGATCCCGCCGTAGTCCGCGATCTCCCGAGTGTGCGTCCGCTCGTAGAGCACCCCGACGAGCAGGAAGAGCGCGCCGGTCGAGAGACCGTGGTTGACCATCTGAAGGACGGCGCCGTTCAGCGCCGTGCTCGTGAAAGCGCCGATCCCGATCACGACGAGACCGAGGTGCGACACCGACGAGTACGCGACGAGCCGCTTCATGTCCTTCTGGGCGTACGCGACGAACGCGCCGTACACGACCCCGACCACCCCCAGGGCGCCCACCCACGGCGCGAAGCGAAGAGCGGAATCGGGAAAGAGGGGAATTGCGAATCGGATGTAGCCGTAGACCCCGAGCTTCAGGAGAACGCCCGCGAGGATGATCGAGCCCGCAGTCGGAGCCTCGGTGTGCGCGTCGGGGAGCCACGTGTGCAGCGGAAAGACGGGCACTTTGACCGCGAACGCGAGCGCGAAGGCGAAGAACAGCAGAGTCTGGATGCCCATGGACGGGTAAGTGAGGCGGGCGAGGTCCGCGAGCAGGAACGACCACTGTCCCGTGTCCGCGCGATGACGGATGGCGAGGTAGAGGATCGCGAGGAACATGAAGAGGCTTCCCGCCATTGTGAACAGGAAGAACTTCATCGCGGCGTAGATGCGCCTCCCGCCGCCCCAGATCCCGATGATGAAGTACATCGGTACGAGCATCACTTCCCAGAAAACGTAGAAGAGGGCGAGGTCGAGCGCAACGAGAGTTCCGATCATTCCGGTCTCGAGCACGAGGAAGGCAATCGAGAACCCCCGCACGTTCTTCTCGACGTGGGTCAGGGAGTAGAGGAGCGACACCGGCGTCAGGACCGTCGCGAGGAGCACGAGCAGGAGCGAGATCCCGTCGATCCCGAGGCTGTAGGAGATCCCGAGCGCCGGAATCCAGCTCGCGTGCTCGGTGAACTGCATTCCCGCCGAGCCGAGGTCGAACCGGAACCAGAGCGGCAGGGAGATGACGAGCTCCACGACCGAAGCCGCGAGCGCGAACAGCTTCGCCTCGCGGCGCCGGCTCTCCGGGAACAGCAGCAGGAGCGCGGCCGCCGCGCTCGGCAGGAAGACGAGGACAGACAGCAGGTGGCTCTCGAGAAGCTCCTTCACGGAGACCCACCCATGACGAAAAGGAGCAGGGCCACGATCCCGAGCAGGAACGTCAACGCGTAGTTGCGGACGTTGCCGGTCTGGAGGAACCGAAGCGAGTCGCCGATGAGTTCGACGAGAAAGGCGCCCGCGTTCAATACGCCGTCGATCAGGAGGACGTCGACAACCTTCCAGAGGATGCGAGAGAGGGCAACGAACGGCCGCACGATGAGGACGTCATAGATCTCGTCCACGCGGAACCGCACCGCGACCAGGCCGTACAGGGCCGGGAACCGGGCCGCGATCCGAGCCGGCGTGCGCCCTCCGTCCTTCGCGTACCACTTCGCGGCGAGAAGGAGTCCCAGGACCGCGACGGCAACCGAGATCCCCATCAAGAGCCACTCCGTGGAGTGCGAGAGGTGGTGGGGGGCGTCCTCCCTCCCTGGAAGGTTGATCGGAAGGAGCACGGGCGCGAGAAAACGCGCAATCCAGTTGGCGCGCTCCCCGAAGACGACCGGAAGCCCGAGGACGCCGGCGACCGCGGAGAGAAACGCGAGCACGACGAGAGGCGCCGTCATCGATCGCGGCGCTTCGTGGACGTGGCTCGACGTCTCGGCGCTGCCGCGGAACTCGCCCGCGAAAGTAAGCGAGACGAGGCGGAACATGTAGAACGCGGTCAAGCCCGCGGTGACGAGCCCGACGCCGAAGAGAAGAAGCCGGTGTGCCGCGAACACTTCCGCCAGGATCGCGTCCTTCGAGAAGAATCCTGCGAGCGGCGGAATGCCGGCGAGAGCGAGCGTGGCGACGAGGAAGGTTCGGTAGGTGACGGGCAGTTTCTTTGCGAGGCCGCCCATCCGCCGGACGTCCTGCTCGCCGCTGAGCGCGTGGATGACCGCCCCCGAGCCGAGGAAGAGGCACGCCTTGAAGAAGGCGTGGGTGACGACGTGGAACATTCCGGCGACGTAAGCGCCGACACCGCAGGCGAGGAACATGTAGCCGAGCTGCGAGAGCGTCGAGTAGGCGAGAACCTTCTTGATGTCGTTCTGGGCGACGGCAATCACCGCCGCGAAAATGGCGGTCATGCCGCCGACGATTGCGATCGCGAACATCGCCTGGGGCGCGAGGCGGAAGAGGACGTTGCAGCGGGTCACCATGTAGACGCCTGCCGTGACCATCGTCGCCGCGTGGATGAGCGCGGACACCGGCGTGGGGCCCGCCATGGCGTCCGGGAGCCACACGTGAAGCGGGAACTGGGCGCTCTTGCCCATCGCCCCCAGGAAGAGGAGCACACAGACGAGGGTGAGGCCGGGCGCGTACCGGCCGGGATCCGCGGCCGCGGACTGGAAGACCGAGTCGAAGTCGAGCGTCCCGAAGAGCGAGAAGACGCCGAACATCCCGAGGAGAAAGCCGACGTCCCCGATCCGGTTGACGACGAACGCCTTCTTGCCGGCCGACGCCGCGTACTCCTTCTCATAGTAATAGCCGATGAGGAGGTACGAGCAGAAGCCGACGCCCTCCCAACCGACGAACATGAGGAGGAAGTTGTTCGCGAGCACGAGCACGAGCATCGCGAAGAGGAAGAGGTTCAGGTAGGCGAAGTACCGGGCGTATCCGGCGTCCGTCTCGTCGTGCTTCATGTATCCGACGGAATAGATGTGGATCAGGAAGCCCACGAACGTCACGAAGGACACCATCAGCGCCGAGAGCGGATCGAGCCTCAGGGAGAGGTCTACCGAGAAGCCGCCCGCGCGAATCCACGGTGCCAGGGTCTCGACGACGGGACTCCCGTCTCCGGACACGTACGGGACGAGCCGGATCCAGGCGGCCGCGGTCGCGAGGCCGACCGACCCGACTCCGGCGGCCGAGACGAACGACTTTCCCAGGCGGCGGCCGAGGAAGAGGCACAGGAGGAACCCGGCGAGCGGGAGCGCAGGAAGGAGCCAGAGGGGGAGCGTCACCACTTGAGCAGGTTGATCCGGTTGACGTCGATGGTTTCGGTGTGCCGGAACATGGCGACGAAAATCGCGAGGCCGACCGCCGCCTCCGCCGCCGCAATCGCGATCACGAAGAAGACGACGACCTGACCTTCCAGGCTCTGAAGCGAGGAGGCGTATCCCAGGATTGCGAGGTTCGCCGAGTTCATCATCAGCTCGATCGCCAGGAAGATCGAGATCGCGTTCCGGCGCATCAGCGCACCCGCGAGCCCGAGGGCGAAGAGGGCGCCGGAGGCGAGGAGGACGTCCCCGAGGGGGATTCCGTTCGCAGTCATGTCCGCCCCTCCCGGCGGGCGAGGGCGAAGGCGCCGACGAGCGCCGCGAGCAGGAGGATCGACAGGGCCTCGAACGAGAGGAGGTGCTCCGAGAAGAGCAGCTTCGCCACCGGCGCGATCTCTCCGGAGATCGGAGGGCCCGGGGTCGGCGCGGCGTCGGTCGTTCCGTGGGCTCGCAATGCGCCGAGGAGCACGGCCGCGAAGACGACGATGGCGACGGCCGAGAGGGTGTGGTGGATCGGGCGTCCCGACTTCTGTCCGACCTCTTCCGGAACGTTCAACAGCATCAGCACAAACAGGAAGAGGACGAGGATCGCGCCCGCGTAGACGATGACCTGCAAAGCCGCAATCAATGGTGCCGAGAGCATGACGTAGGTGACCGACAGCGCGAAGAACGAGACGACGAGCGCGAGCACGCTCTTGACCGGGTGCCGATGGACCACCATCACGGCCGCGAACAGAACTGCGAGCCCCGCGGCAACGTCGAAAACGAGCCGCGCCGTCACAGGACGCCCCAGACGACGAGAGCCGCGGCCCAGAGCAGGTTGCAGAGCGCGAGCGGCAGGAGAGCCTTCCATCCGAGCCGCATGAGCTGGTCGTACCGGAACCGGGGGAGCGTCCAGCGCACCCAGATGAAGACCCACACGAAGAAGGCGGTCTTTACCGCGAAGATCAGCACGGACAGGAGCACGCCGCCGAGCCCCTGCGGATGGAATCCGGGGAGCGTCCAGCCCCCGAAGAACAGCGTGACCGTCAGTGCCGACGCAACGATCATGTTGATGTATTCCGCCATGAAGAACATCGCAAACTTCATCGAGGAGTACTCGGTGTGGTATCCGCCGACGAGCTCCGCCTCCGCCTCCGGCAGGTCGAACGGGACGCGGTTGGTCTCCGCGAACGTCGCGACGTAGAAGACGACGAAGCCGAGGAACTGCGGAAAAACGTTCCAGCGCGGCAGGAACCCGAACCACGTGCCAGCCTGCATGGCGACGACGTCGGTGAGGCGGAAAGACCCCGCAACGAGAACAACGCCCGCCGCCGCCGTCGTCATGGCGAGCTCGTAGGAGATGATCTGCGCGCTCGAGCGGATCCCCCCGATGAGCGAGAACTTGTTGTTCGACGACCCCCCGGCGAGCACGATCCCGTACACCGACAGAGAGGTCAGCGCGAAGAGGTAGAGGATCCCGATCGAGACGTCCGCGCCGATCAGGGGGACCTCCCGACCCGCGATGGTTGCCGTCGCCCCGTAGGGGATCACGGCAAACGTCGTTAAGGCGGAGAAGACGGCGATCCCCGGGGCGATCACGTAGAGGAACCGGTCGGCGTTCGCGGGGACGATGTCCTCCTTCATGAAGAACTTCACTGCGTCGGCGAGCGGCTGCAGAAGGCCGAAGGGTCCGACGCGGTTGGGTCCGGGCCGGTCCTGGATGAGTGCCGCGCCGCGACGTTCGACCCACATGGGGATCGGCAGGATGAGAAGGATGACGAGAACGGGCCCGAGCACCCGCAGCAGCACGAAACCGAAGTCGGAGAGGCTCACAGAGCGCCCGTTGAAACGAAGAGCCCTTTCCTCATCAGACCGCCGCCCGCGAGCTCTTCCTCGTTGACGTCGCCGTAACCCTCGACCTCTTCCCGGATGAGAGCGCGGATGTCCGCGGGAGTCCAGTTTCGCTTGCCCCAGCCGAGCGCGGTCGCGAGAAGGAGGAAGAGCTCCCAGTGGGCGCGGATGGGCGGCGGCGGGAGGAAGGCCCGCTCGAAGCGCTGAACCCGCCCCTGGACGTTCGTGAAGGAGCCTTCCTTCTGGGCGAGGGACGCTGCGGGGAGGACGACGTCGGCTGCCTGTGAGAGCGCGGTCGCCATACGCGCCGCGACCGCCAGGAATCCCGCGCGTCGCAGCTCTCCAACCTGTTCGGCGTCGTCTGCAGCCGCCGCGAAGGCCGCGTCACCGATGATGGCAGCGCGCGGCGTCCACCTTCCCGTGAGGACATCCGCGAGGCCGTGGCCGTCCGCCCGGGGGGAGAGCCCCATGTCGCGCGCGCCCGCGTAGTTCGCGCCCGCGTGGTCTCCCTCGATCCACTCCGTCTTCGACTTCATCCGCCGCGTCCGCGAGCGGTCCACGACGACGTCGCGGTTGTCGCACCCGAGGTGGTCTGCGATCTTTCGAAGCAGGAAGTTCTCCTCATTGGAGAGGTGGGCCGAACCGAGAAAGAAGAGCGCCGAGGGTCCGTCGGACTCGACGACCCTACGGATCACGCTCGCGATGCCTTCGATTCCCTCGGGGACGCTCACGCCTCGGACTTCGACGCCGTCGCGAGCCGTCGCCTTCGAGATCTCACGCAGGTTCAGGCTCTCGGAGAGGAATCTCCCGTAGTCGCAGAGCCAGTAGTCGTTGACCACCGGATTCAGCCGCGGCAGGAAGCGGTAAACGATCGAGTCGCGCGTCTCGAGCGAGATGTTGCAGCCGATGTTGCAGCCGGGACAAACCGACGGGGTCTTGTTCAGATCCCACACGCGGCGGCGGAAACGGAACTCCCGGGTCGTGAGGGCTCCCACCGGGCAGACGTCGGCGGCGCAGGCCGACCAGTCGTTGGCGAGGGGCTTCCCGTCGTGCGTCCAGACGAGCGTGCGACCCCCGCGGTCGAGGAAGGTCAGCTCCCCGGTGCCGGCGATCTCGTCGCAGAACCGGATGCACCGCGTGCACTGGATGCACCGCGTCATGTCGGCCACGACGTGCGGCCCGATCATCGTCCGGTCGTAGCCGGCGTACTGCCGCTTGCGCTCGTCGTGGCGCGATCTCTGCTCCCCGTAGCCGAACGCGT
>JBKJVY010000008.1:0-3693 GCA_046717185.1 Thermoanaerobaculia bacterium | reverse complement strand
GCCGCCGTCGAAGGCAAAGTCGTAGTGGGATCCCCGGGCGTTCCGGGCGCGCATGCGCGGCTGGTTTCCTTCCATGCAGTAGTGCGTCAGCACCAGGTCGGAGCCGTCGGCATGGTACACAGTGACCATCTCGTGAGGGCTCCCGGGGAAAACGGTCTCGACGACGGCGGAACCGGCCGCGGTGACGGCGAAGCGGGCGACGAGGTCGCCCTTCTTGAACATCTCGCCGTCCTCCGCCGCGACCCACTCTCCGGCCAGGGCCTTGAACCGATCGAGTGCGGGCAGCGAGGCCGGCTTCGCTGCGACGGCGACTTCTGCAGGCTTATCGCCTGCGGTGGGCGGCGCGGCCGTCGCGAAAGCGACGCCGACGGATACGAGGACCGTTGCGAAAACGGAGTTTCGGAGTGCGTTTCCGAGCATTTCGAGGTCGCCTTCCCTTCTTTTCGAGGCGCCCCATGCGCCTCTCGTCCTGTAGTCGAACGGGGAAGGCCGGAATCGACAGGGAACCCCTTACCGACGTATCGTGTTGCGAGAGATGACCCGGCTCGCTCTCGCCGGCCCGGTTCTCGCGGGGTGGTCGTCGACATCTACTGGGACGTTCCGACGGAGATCCCCTGGGTCCCGACGGATCAGTGCCGTGGTCGGTGACGCGGCGGCACGCGATCTGCCGTGATGCTACTCGTCCTCTTCGTCCTGTACGCGATCGCCCTGACCGTCGCGCTGGCGTTCGCCGGACACCGGTCGCCGGTCACCACTTCCGCCCCCTCGGCCGGCGCGTCTCGCCGCCGCCCCACACGCGTGCTGATCGTGGGAGCGACCGGCGGAACCGGTCGTCAGCTCGTCGCGCAGGCGCTGGAACGCGGCTTCGCGGTCACGGCGCTCGTGCGAGATCCGTCACGGCTGCAGATCTCTCACCCGCAACTGACGGTCGTTCGCGGTGACGTGCTCGACGGGGGTTCCGTGGATGCCGCGATACGCGGTCAGGAGGCGGTGCTGTCGGCACTCGGCCACAAACGGTACTTCTCTCCGACTCGTATCCTGTCGGAAGGTACTCGGAACATCTTGCGGGCCATGGAGGCTCACGGCGTTCCGCGGTTTGTCTGCGAGACCTCTCTCGGCATCGGAGACAGCGCCGGGCGTATGGGCCTGTACTACACGTTCTTCACCATCCCGGTGGTTCTGCCGCTTTACTTCTGGGACAAGACGCGGCAGGAACGGATCATCGCGAGGAGTAACGTGGAGTGGATCATCGTTCGACCCGGTGTGCTGACGAACGCCGAAAAGCGGGGCTGCTATCGCCAGGGTTCTCATGTCGGTAGCTTCCTTTGGACGGTGCGTATTTCCCGGGCCGACGTGGCGGACTTCATGCTGAACCAGCTGGAGTCCGACACATACCTTCGGACGGCGCCGGGCGTCTGCTGGTAGGCCTCGGAGAGATTGGAGTTCGGGCATGGCCGAAAGACAGCGCGGAAATGGGGTCAGGTCTTCACCTGACGCTTTGGGCAAAGAAACCTGACAGGAGAAAGGGTATGGATGAGAATGGCTCGAGTCGCCGGGAGTGGCTGCGCCTTCTCGCGGTAGCGGGAGCGTCTGGGATTGTCGTGAGCCGGTCGGGAGCCTCGGAGCGATTGATGCCCGCCGTCTCCGCCGTGGACCACCTCCTGCTCGGCGTCGCCGATCTCGATTCCGGAATCGCCTGGGTCGAGAAGGCGACGGGCGTGAAGGCGGTCGTCGGTGGAACCCACCCCGGGATGGGGACGCGCAACGCGCTCGTTTCCATCGGAGGCAGGCGCTACCTCGAGATCATCGCGCCCGACCCCGCGCAGACTGCTTTCAACTTTCGGATCGACGTCCGCAAGCTCCCGGAGCCGCGGCTCGTCAACTGGGCTGCCGCGAGCGCGGACATCGACGCGGTCGCAAAAAAGGCACGCGCGGCCGGCTCCCGTACCTTCGGCCCCCAGGCCGGCTCCCGAGCGCGCCCCGACGGAAAGACACTCCGGTGGAAAACGTTCGGCGTGATGAGCGACCTCGGCACCGATGGCGTCGATCCGATTCCGTTCCTCATCGAGTGGGCTCCCGATTCGGTGCACCCTTCCCAGGATTCGCCGAAAGGTTGTGAGCTCGTCTCGCTCGAGATCGAGCACCCGAATCCGGCCGGCGTGAAGAAAACGCTTGCGACGCTCGGGATCGGGGCGGCCGTGAGAACCGGAGGCAGCGCACGGCTCACCGCGACACTCTCCAGCCCGAAAGGCAGGGTGACGCTCCGGTGAGGCGCAACGCCGCTCAACGCGATCTCAAATAGGATCGCGCAGGTTCCATTCAATCGAGGAGACCAATGAAGGCAGTCTTCTTCCGCGCGCTCGTTTCCGTCTTCGCGTTCACTCTCTTGACGATCGCCTGCCGACGCGAGGAGAACCCGGCGAACGCGCCGGCCACCGAATCCCCGGCGGCTGCGGTGCCCGCCGCGGACGCGAGCGCGCCCGTCGAGCTCACCGAAGCGGATCTCGACGCGTTCGAGCGCGGTTTCGTGAAGGAGATCGAGGTCGTCCGAGCCGCGCAACAGCGCGGAGCGTCGGCGACGACACCCGAAGAGCGCAGCAAAGCCGCGCAGGCCCAATGGGAGGACCAGACCGCGCCGGAAGGCGCGCGCGCGGCCGGTTTGCCGCTCGAGCGGTATCGAGCGGTCCGCGATACGGTGACCCGGGTCCTCGAGACGCTGGACTTCCAGGGCAAGATCGAGGGCCCGAAGTCGATCGATCTCGAGCGAGCGCCGGCAGAGATGCGCGAGCGCGTGGCCCGCGATCCGTTCACCGAGCTCACTCCCGGTTCCGCCGCCGCGCTTCGGGCGCGAATGGATCGGCTCGTGCCGCTCTGGGTGGAATACGTGAACCTCACGGCAGTGGCGGGCTGAGCCGCGCTCCGTTGAGCAACGCCGCTCGCGACCTTCTTCGCCACACCCTGGCGACGCTCGCATACCGCGGCGGCAAGGCCGTGCGAGACGTGCCCGAGAGCGTCGCGCGACTTCGGGTCGCCGAGGGGAGCCGCACGCCGCTCGAGATCCTCGCGCACGTCAACGACCTGCTCGACTGGGGCCTCTCGCTCTGTCGCGGAGAGCACCGCTGGCACGATTCGACACCGACGGGCTGGTCTGCGGAAACGGCGAGGTTCCATGCCGGCCTGGCGACGCTGGACGCGTATCTCGTTTGTGGCAACCCGCTGGGGTTCCCGGCCGAGCGCATCTTCCAGGGCCCGATCGCGGACGCGCTCGCGCACGTCGGACAGATCGCCTATCTCCGGCGGCTCGGCGGCTCACCGGTCCGAGGCGAGAACTACTTCCAGGCCGACATCGCATCGGGACGCGTCGGTCCCGAGCAGACCGCTCCGGTTCGAGAGTTCGATTGACGCCGAGCGCGTGGGGCGCCGCGTAGCGGCCGCAGTGATCACAGGGAGGGGCAGATTGAAAGACCTCGGCGTGCCGATGATCATGGGCCGTGACGGCGAAACCCCGAAAGGCGGGCGCCGGCGCTTGAATTCTCTGTCACGGGGTTTCTGTATCACTCTCGCGATGAGCTCTTCTCTCGCGGCGTCGGATCGTCCCTCGCCCGCTTCACTCCGAAGCGCGTTCGAGGCCCAGTTCCCGAAGACGGAGGCCTCCGCGACGGCGCTCGAGCTCGAAAGGCTCGCTGCTTCCCT
>JBKJVY010000007.1:0-5712 GCA_046717185.1 Thermoanaerobaculia bacterium | reverse complement strand
GGACCACGCCCGCGAGCGCCCGGTCGAATGCCTTCGCCCCGAAAGCCGGGCGCGACTCACGATGAAGTGGAACGACGACGTCGACCTGACCCGCGATCCCCGGGTTGAGCTCGAACTCCCATGCGAGTGCCCCGGATGCGTAGCCGAATTCATCCGTAACGCTCTGCGACCGAGGGAGCTCGTCGAGCGAGAGGTATTCGGTCACGTCCCCTTCATCGAACGCCGCCGACCCGAAGGACGCTGGAATCGGAAAAGACACGACCTTCTTGCCGTCGACCGTCGCGGCGCGACCGTCCCAGGCGAGCGATCGGATGTGAGTCGCTCCGCCGGGCGCGTTCAGAAACTGCGAGGGCGGATTGACCTGGAAAGGCCGGAGCGCGAGAAAGAGTCGGACGGACTTCTTTTGAGGGCCGTCATTCTTTACGCGGTACCTGCTGAAAAGAGAGGACTGTCCGGCTTCTCCGGCCGCGAACGAGGTCGACTCGAGAGACAGCCCGGGGCGACGCCACGTCACGGAGGGAATCGGCAGGTCGCCCTGCGCAAGCGCGTGTGTGGTCTCGACGTCGCTCCATGACAGGAGGGCGCCGTCGACGAAGAGGAACGGCTCGATCGAGAACGCGCCTTTTCCGACTTCGAGCGCGCCGTCCTCCGAGAAGAGCCCTTCTTCCGAATCGCCGTCCACTCCGACCACGGTCCAGTAGACCTGCTCGCCTGAAAAGGAGCGCGGGTAGGCGCCGCGCGGAGCGTCTTTCGCAATAGCCTCGAAGAACGCGTTCGGCGAAGCCGAGAACGATAGCGGCTGTACCAGAATCTCGCGTATGGCGTATCTCTTTCCCGCTGCCCCCTCTTTCATGCGGATTCGAAGGTGGCGGGATTCCGATTCCGGCAGGTACACGTAGTCCTTCCCGCCGTTGCCGCCGACGACGCTCCCGGCTTCCCGCCAACCCTTCCCGTCGTTGGAGAGCTCGATCGAATAACTCCGGGCGAAGAGCTTCTCGTCCCAGAGGATGACGAGGCCGCCGTACTCCCGCTTCTCCAGGAAATCGACGAAGAGCCACTCGTCGCCGACCCGTTCGACGCTCTGCCAGGCCGTCTCGAGATTTCCGTCGAAGGCTCGCTTCGGATCGTGCCCCGGCGCCGACGAGATCGCCGCGATCTCGGGGGTCCGCGCGTAGGCTTTCGCGGGAGGGAGCTCCGCGAAAGTCAGCTCGTCAACCCACACCGAGCCCTTCCCGCCCGTTCCCGCCGTCACCGTGAGCTCGACCGCGGCGACTTTTCGGAGCTCGCCGCCGCCGGCCGGACCCCACGCGAACTCGACGTGACGCTTCTTGATCGTCACCTCCCGCCAGTCGCGGGGAAACTCGAAGTTGCGTCGGTTGACCCACCAGACGTTCTCCCCACTCTCGTCGACGAGCTTGAACTCGAGGTTGTTCACCGGCGCGTCCGCGCGAAGCCGGAACGAGAACTCCCAGTTCTCCGGCATCTCGAGCGAGACCGCCCGGCGGGCGGCGGCCCAGCCGGAACGGCCCTGGAAATCGAAGTCCATGCGGAGCGCGCGGCCGCGGAACCCGGCGTCGGCCGCGAGCGAGAGCGACACTCCGTCCGACGGCACCGCCTTCCAGCGCGAGACGTCCTCGAAGTCGTCGAAGACCACCGTGTCGTCGGGCGGACCGGCGCCGGTGAAGACGAAGCCGAGACCGAGAAGAAGAGCGAGGAGGACGGAGCGCGAAAGCGTCCGTCTCACTCCTTCACGCCGCCGAGCACGATGCCTTCGATGTAATACCGCTGCAGGAACAGAAACAGAAGGAGCACCGGGACGACGGTCACGACCGAGCCGGCCATCATGAGCTCGTTGTCCTGCACGTGCTCTCTGGACAGACTGGCCAGGGCGACCGGAAGCGTGTAGCGGTCGTCGTCGGCCAGAACGATGAGCGGCCAGAGAAAGTCGTTCCACGACGCGAGAAACGTGAAGACCGCCAGCGTCACCAGGATCGGCTGGAGGAGCGGCAGCACGATCTTCCGGAAGATCCCGAACTCGGACGCGCCGTCGATCCGCGCCGCCTCGATCAGGCTGTCCGGCACGGAGAGCGCGTACTGTCGCACGAGGAAGATCCCGAAGATCGTCGCCGCCGAAGGCAGAACCACGCCGGCGTAGGTATTCACGAGGCCCACCGACTTCAGGATCAGGAAGAGTGGCAGCATCGCGACCTGGGCCGGAATGACGAGCGCCGAGATGAGCGCGCGGAACACGCGTTGCCGTCCCCGGAATCGCAGCTTCGCGAAGGCGTACCCGGCCATCGAGTTCAAGAGCAGCGAGATGAATGTGATTACGCTCGCGACGAGCAGGCTGTTCCGGAGAAAGCGGCCCATCTCGAGCTGCGCGAAGAGCTGCCGGTAGTTCCCGAGCGTCGGCGCAGCCGGCAGGAGCGGCGGGGGCGTCTGGCTCGTCTCCCCCGGCGCCATCAGGGACGCCGAGACCATCCAGAGGAGCGGAAACGCAGTCAGCGCCGCGGCGCCGAAGAGGATCAGGTGGAGCGCAGCGCGGCGTCCTCCCCTCCTCACCCCTCGACCCCGCGTTTCTGGAGCCGGAACTGAACCATGGTCGCCGCGAGCACGATCACGAAGAGCACGAACGCGACCGCGGATGCGGAACCCATGTTCCACCACCGGAAGCCCTCTTCGAACATCAAGTACACGATGCTGACTGTCGACTGGACCGGGCCACCGCGGGTCATGACGTACGGCTCCGCGAAGAGCTGGAAGTAGCCGATCATCGTAATCACCGCGACGAAGAGGAACGTCGGCGCAAGCATCGGAAGCGTGATGCGCCGGAACTGCTGCCAGGTCGAAGCGCCGTCGATCCGCGCCGCTTCGTAGAGCTCGACCGGGATGCTCTGGATACCGGCCAGGAAGAGGATCATGTTGTAACCGAAATTCTTCCAGACCGCGAGGAGGATGATCGCCGGCATCGCCCACCTGGGATTGCCCAGCCAGTCGATCGGCGGGATCCCGAAGACGTCCAGGAACGAGTTCACGAAGCCGTATCGCGTGTGGTACAGGTAGCGCCACACGACCGCCACCGCGACGAGCGTGGTCACCACCGGGGCGAAGAAGACCGTGCGGAAGAACCCCTTGAAGCGGGTGAGCTTCGAGGCCACGGCGAGCGCCGCCGCGAGCGAGACCACCACCGAAAGCGGTCCCCCGACGAGTACGAAGTAAAAGGTGTTTCCGAGCGCCTTCCAGAAGACGGGGTTGCGCAGGAGGTCGCTGTAATTGCGCAGCCCGACGAAGCGCGTGTTCGCGTAGTCCGCGAGCGCGTAGATGTCGAAGTCGGTGAACGAAAGGAGGAGCGCCGCAACGACCGGGAGAAAGAAAAAGAACGTCAGGACCGCGAGCGCGGGCGTGAGAAAGAGCCAGGCGACGCGATTCCCCTTCATCCCGGGGCCGCGGCCTGTCTTCGGGCGAGCAGCCAGCGCCTCTTCTCGAGCATCCCGTCGACCTCGCGGTTGAACCCCGAAAGAGCATCGTCGATCGTCCGCCGGCCGTGGACGACCTCCTCGGAGTAGACGCGCATCTTCTGCACGATTCGCTCCCACTCGGGCACCTGCGGGGAGGGCTCGAGCCGTCCCAGCTGCTCGCGAAAGGCTCGCGCGTACGGGTTCTTCACAAAAATTGGGGCCTGCCACGCGGTCTTCCGGGGAGGAAGATTGCCGGTGATCTCGTAGAACCTGGCCTGAACCTGCGGCTCGGAGAGGTACTCGATCAGCTTCCACGCCTCCGCCTTGCGCTCGGATTTCCGGAAGATCACGAGACTCGATCCCCCCGCGACCGAAACGCCAGGCCCGTTTGGCCCCGGCATGGGCGCCGTCATCCAGTCGTCCTGCGCGCTCGGCGGCAGGCGCCGCTTGAACTCTCCGATCTGCCAGGGTCCCGAGATGTAGAAAGTGAAGTAACCCTTCGCAAACTCGTCCCACACGTTTGAGATCTGGGTGTCCGACGCCACAGGAGCCCAGCCCCTCCGAAACATCTCCACGTAGAAAGTGAAGGCCCGGCGGAAATCGGGGCTCGTGAAGTTTCCGCGCGTCCCGTTTTCCGCGAGCAACGGCGCGTCCTGCTGCAGCCCGAACACGAGAAGCTGTTCGAATTCGTTGGTCGGGAGGAGGATCGCGTAGTTTCCTTCACCCGCGATCTCCTTGACCCGCGCGAGAGCTCGCTCCCACTCCGACCACGTCTGCGGCAGGCTCGCGAACCCCGCTCGCGCAAGGATGTCCTTCCGATAGAAGACGACTCGCGTGTCCACGTACCAGGGGACGCCGTACAACCTTCCTTCGATCACGTTGGTGGCCCAGATGCCGGGGAAAAAATCGGAGGGCTCGATTCCCGCCCCGCCCGAGCTCCCTGCCATCCACGGATCGAGCGGATCGAGAGCTTTCAGGGCGACGAGCTCGGGCACCCACGTGTTGCCGAGCTGGGCGAGGTCCGGGGTCGCGTTGCCGGCAACGCCAGTCAGCATTTTTTCGTGGGCGGCGGTCCAGGGGATCTGCTGAATCTCGACGCGAATGCCCGGATTGCGTCGGTGAAACTCCGGGAGGAGTTCGGCGACGACCTCGCCTTCCCTCCCCAGGCCCCAGAACTCCAGCGTCACGCCGCTCGAAGCGGAGCTCTTCCGGCAGGCCGACGCGGCGAGCGCGACGAGCGCTGTCAGCAGGAGGACGAGGAGCCCTTGCCGCTTCAAGGACGGAAGACGAACGCGGCGCCGGTCGGAGGACGCGCCGGCACCACGCGCGGCTCCGGGCGCGATCCTCCCGGAGGAACCGGAGAACGGTCGAGCCAGCCTCCGGTGAAACCGGCGCGGCGCAGTCCGGCGACCACGTAGGGGTTGCGGCGCATGACCTGCCAGACGAGGCCGGTCCGGTAGTTCTCGATCATCGCGATGATCGGTCCCTGATCGATGCCGAGATAGTCCGTGTCGAACCAGCCTTTCCCGGCAACGATGCGGCCATGCTTGAGCGGGACGTCCGTGAAGGTGAACGTGGGATTGAAGGCGTCCAGGAAGCCGTACTTCGAGAAGAGGTCGTCTGCGTAGCGGCGGATCATCTCCTCGACCGCGGGGATCGCGATCTCCGGCGCGAAGGGGATGGACGCTGCGGCGCCGGTCGGCGCGATCGTTCCGTCGTCGCGCGCTCCCTTCCCGGACACGCCGCGCCCCGCGTAGCTCCAGAACTGCCGGGGCTGGCCGTTCACCAAAAGCGTGGCATCCGCCGGCCCGTCGCAGGCGGTCACTCCCCAGATGCGCTCGCCGTAATCCCTCCACCCCATCGGATTCTCGATCGCGTAGGCCCGGTGAGCGAGGGTCGCTCTCCGTGAGTTTTCGAAGTAGTCCCCCCGGCGCCCGCGCATGTGCGCGTCGCGGATCCCGCGAAAATCCAGCCAGACGTGCGAGTACTGGAAGCCAAAGAGCGGCCCGAACTGGATGTACTCTTGTCCGTGGAACGATTCCCACTGAAAACCTTCGGTCATCTTCGCCCACGCGCCCTCCGGGATCGGGTGGGTGGGTGACCCGAGCGCCAGGATGTAGAGGATCATCGCCTCGTCGTACCCGCCGCCGCCCCAGTCGTGAGGAAGAAAGCCCCCTTCGGGTTTCCAGCCGTGGTTGACCAGGGGCGGGTGCGGTTGCGCCCAGTCCCACTCGACGCGCCGGTAGATCGCGTC
>JBKJVY010000006.1:0-3307 GCA_046717185.1 Thermoanaerobaculia bacterium | reverse complement strand
GTGATGTCCTGCAGGTCGAGACACTTCTCTTTCCCCTGGGGGCAGTACTTCCCCTTGCCGTACATGCCCTCGAGCGAGGCCTGGAGCCGAGTCACCTCCTCGCTCTCCTTCGGATTCGAGGGCGCCGCGAGGGTCAGGCCGAGCTTCAGAAGCCGCATCTTGCGGGTGACGTCGGCGGGGAGCCTCAGCTTGTCGAAGCGCGTCGCTTTCTTCGCGTACTCGACGCCCGCCGCGATTGCGCGCTCGTTGGCCTTGGCGGCGAGAATCTCGGTGTCGTCGGTGATGTAGGTGGCCTGGACCCAACCGGCGCGGCCCGCCTCCTCGTAGAGCGCGAGGAGCTTTGCTTCCGCGTCCTCGACGAACGCCTTCGCCTCGGCAAGGGTCGGCGCCTTGCCGCGCGACGCGGCGGCGGATTTAGGCAAGGCGGACGCGGTCGACGAGACGAGGAGGACGCCCGCGCCGGCACAGAGAAGAGCGAAGCGAAAACCGCGGTGGATCGCCTTCATCCGAACCTCCCATTCGGCCAGGAAATGTATCGCATCGTGTTAGTTTCGGCGTCGAAACACCTATGGGAGCTCGCATGAAGCTGCGCCTCGCTGTCACACTGCTTCTCGCCGGACTCGCGGACGCCGCGCTCGCCCAAACCGCGATTTTTCTCGTCCGTCACGCGGAGAAGGCGACGGACGCGAACGAGGTCGGAGTCCCCCTCTCCGTGGCGGGGCGCGCCCGCGCAGAGCGCCTCGCGGAAATCCTGCGCGACACGGGCATCGCCGGGATCTATGTCACCGAGACGGCCCGCGCCCGCGAGACGGCCGAGCCCCTCGCGCGCGCCCGAAAGCTCGAGATCCGCACGTACGCTCCGCGGGACGCCAGCGGAAAGCCCGCGCCCCGGCTCCTCGTCGACCGCCTGAAAAAGGAAGCGCCCGCGGCCACCGTGCTCGTCGTCGGCCACTCGAACACCGTGCCCGAGATCCTCGCCGCGCTCGGGCACCCCGAAAAGATCGAGATCCCGTCGACCCAGTTCGACGACCTCTTCGTCATCGTGCCGCGCGACGGCGCACCCCCGACGGTCCTGCGCCTCAAGTATTAGGGTCAACGCTGAATTCCTGAATTCGTGCCAGGCCTGAATTCAGCTGTGGCACAAATTCAGCTATTCAGCGTTGACCCCTCTTCTATTCCCCTCTTATGGCCAGGTGCTGGAGGCCGTCCCCCGACCGTGCTGCGAGTTCGGGTTGACCCGCAGGCTCGAAACCATGGTCTGGAAAGTGTTCGCCAGCTCCGAGTAGTTCTGCGCGGGCGCGATGAACAACGCGTAGATCACGTGGTTGTCCGGCAGCTCACGAGTGAAGACCGTAATCCGCTCCTCGACTCTCGTCACCGGCGAAGTGCCGGCGAGCACCACCGAGAGTGCACGCGCGCCGTCGACCGTCTGACGTTTGGTCGAGTTTCGGACAACTGCGAGATGGCGGTTGTTCTGTACGAGCTGGTTGGCGAGGTCGTTCGTCGCCTGCTCGAGGGAGCCCTGCCGGCCCGTCACCGGCTCCCGCTGATCGGTGAACACGTTACCGACTGAGCCCTCGAACGGCTCGTAGTGGTTGATGACGACGCCGTAGACGAGCGCGTCCTGCCCGTTTGAACCGCGGACCGCGCCGCCTTCCGGGAGGATCGTCACGCCATGTCCGTTGCTCGACTCGGAGACCCGCCAGTTCTCGGGATACTGGATCTGGAAGAAGTCGCCGCGCTGGCGAAAAGTCCGCATGCGGGTCGAGGGCCGCTCGACTCCCGCCTGCTGCGAGGGCACCTGTCCGGAATCCCTCGTCTGTCCGGAATCCCTCGTCTGTCCGGGATCTCTCGTCTGTCCGGACCCCGTCCTCTGTCCGGAGCCCGACGCGGCCTGGGCGATCTGGCCCATCGTCTGTGCGCGCGGCATCCGGCGCAGGTCCGACTGCGCGGTTTCGAGGCCGCCCACCGGACTGGTCGCCCGGACCGGGCCGAGGAGCTTCGCTTCCTGCGTGACCCGCGCCTCACGGTTGGCGGGCGAGGGATGGTCGCTGAAGAAATTCTGCAGTTTCGACGGCTCGCGGCCCTGCTGCTGGCGCAGCAGCGCGAACATCGAGGCCATGCGGTTCGGGTCGTAGCCCGCTCGCGCAAGCATCTGCGTGCCGACGATGTCGGCCTGCGTCTCCGCGGAACGGCTGAATTTCAGGAAGAGCGCGTTCATGCCCAGACCGCCCACCGCCTGGATGATCTGACCGGTCGCTCCGGCGCCGCCGCCGAGGACGCCACCGAGGATGCCGATCCCCGCTTGGGCGAGATAGGCCTTCGAGGCGTTATTGGTGCCGTGCCGCAGCGCGACGTGCGCGATCTCGTGAGCGATGACTCCGGCGAGCTCGGGCTCGGAGGGCACCGATTCGATCAGCCCGCGCGTCAGATAGGTTGGGCCGCCCGGAAGCGCGAACGCGTTGATGTCGGAGGCGTTGACAACCTTGAACGTATAGGGGAACTTCGGCCCCGGCGCGACCGCGGCGAGCCGACGGCCGATGGCGTTCACGTAGCGCTCGGCCGAAGAGTACGGAAGGATGGGCAGCTGCCGCTCTGCCTCGACGGCCGACTGCTTTCCGATCTCGACATCCTGCTCCGCCGAGAAAACGTTGAAGCCGGGCTTGACCTGCGTCTGTGCGAACGCGGAAACGGCCGAGAACCCGACGAGCATCGCCACCGCCCGGGCGAGAGCGACGTGTGTTTGCCTGTTCATCTTCTTCATGGCTCCTCCATGCCCGCCGAAGCGGCGAGCACTCTACCCTTTCGCAAATCGAGTGCCAGCGAAAGACCCTGCCGGAACGGTGAAATCTCCTTGGATTTCGCGATTTTCGACGGTTCGGAACTTGCGGATGTCCTCCTCGTAGTACAGATCGGAGGCAAGTCGAGAATGGCGGCTTCTTCGATCATCCGCATGCTCCCTGACTTGCACGGTCGCGTGGGCCGGGGGAACGATCGCCGCGCAAACGGCCGTCGCCCCGCCCACACCCACGCCTGCGCCCTGTCGCTCCGCGGAGTATCGGCAGTTCGACTTCTGGATCGGCGACTGGGACGTCCGGGCTTTCGGCTGCGGCGGTCGTTGCGACCGGCAGCCGAGAGATTTCAAGGAGCCCGTCGCGGGCCGACGCTGTCGGTTATGGATCGACAAACACTCTTCTTCCCCGACAATTTCGACCTGTGACGGTCTCTTGAACTCGAGGGAGGACGCGCGGGAAAGATGGTGCTCTACGGCGAGACCGCGTCACCGAAGGGCGACCGAGCGCTCCAG
>JBKJVY010000005.1:0-5918 GCA_046717185.1 Thermoanaerobaculia bacterium | reverse complement strand
GCGCTCTCGTCCTTTCCGCGGGGCACCGTATCCTGCGGCACGTTCGGAATTCCGCTCTCGACTTCGGCGAGCTCCGCCTCCACGCGCTCCGTCTCTTCCTCCAGGGCGCGGACCTCTTCCTTGAGCGCCTTCATCTCGAGGACGATCTCGGGAGCCGGCTTGCCGCGCACCGCGGTGAGATCGTTTCGGCGCCGGCGCTTTTCCTCGAGCCGCGTGACGTCTGCGCGGCGGCGCAGGTCCAGCTCGACGAACCGCTCGACGCCGGACCCCTCGTAGCGCTCCGGCATCTCGGAGAGAAGCCTCGCCGCGTTCTCGCGCAGAAACTCGCGTGATAGCATGATCTACGCGATTTCATCCCGCGCGGGCAGTCGAGTCAACCGTTTGAGCCCCGTTCCATCGCTTCCCGATGTGGATTGTGTCGTCGTCAACCGGGACGGCGGCGACGCCCTGTTCGATGCGATCCGCTCGCTCCGGCACCAGACCGGGATCGATCTTTCCGTCGTGGTCGTGGACAACGGCTCGAAGCCGGAGGAGCGCGAACGGCTCGCCCGCGAGGCGCCCGAGGTGCGGGTCGTGACTTTCTCGCGCAACCTCGGCTTCGCCGCGGCGGCCAACGAGGGCATCGTCCGCACGCGCGCGCCCTTCGTGCTGCTCGTGAACAACGACGCGGTCCTCGCGCCCGACTACGCCGCTCGTCTTGCAGCGCGTCTGGCGCTCGACGAACGACTCGCGGCCGTCCAGGGGCTCGTTCTCCAGAAGGGAAGCTCGCGGATCGACTCGGCGGGCTTCCGGTGGAATGACCGGGGCGAGGCCGTGCCCGTGCTCGGAGGAGAAGAGGCGTCCCGCGTCCGCGCGACCCCCTTCGAGGTGCCGGGCATCTCTGCCACGGCGGCGCTCTTTCGGCGCGATGCGCTCGCGGACGTTGCGCGGCACGGACTCTTCTTCGACGATCGGTTCTTCGCCTATTACGAGGACGTGGACCTCTCGCTGCGCCTGACGAGGGCGGGCTGGCGCTTCGCCTGCGACCCGCAGGCAGTCGCCTGGCACGAAGGGTCCCGCACCGGCCGGCGCACCCCGTTCCGGCGCGCGGTCTGGACGGCGCGCAACCGCTGGCGCGCGCTCCTCGGCAACTTCGACCGGGATTTGCTTGCCCGCAACCTTCCAGGGATTCTGCGCGCGGACCTCGCCCATGCAAAGAAGCTCGGTCTCTCGGGAGCGCTCCTGCCTTTCCTCGTGTGGCCGCTTCTTCCTCTCTTCGCGTTCCGCGCCCGCGGGAAGAGGGGCCTTCTTCTCGAGTGGCCGTCCGTCGAGTCGGAAGGCGCCCGCCCGCCCGCCGCCGCGGCCAGATCGTAGGGGTGTCTTCGCCGGTCCGGGAGATCAGCGTGGTCCTCGTCTCCTGGCGAGACGCTGACGACACGCTCGCGGCGATCGAGTCGCTCGCGGACGCGCGACGCCGGATTCCGTCGGGCGGGCCCCGCACGTCGCTCGTCGTCGTCGACAACGGCGGTGCTTTGCGCCGGGACGCCGTGCTCGCGGCCTGGCCGGACGCAACCCTCCTCGTCAACGAGGCCAATCGCGGCTTCGGGCCCGCGGCGAACCAGGGAGCCGACGCGGCGGGCGGCGACGTTCTCTTGTTGCTGAACCCCGACACGCGCGCCGTGGGCGAGCCCTTCAGCGAGATCGCCAACGCCTTCGACTCGAGGCCGGACGTCGCCGCGGTTGCGCCGCGGCTCGTGGACGACGGCGACGGCGACTCGTCCGGACCGTTTCTCACACGGCCCGACCGGGAGAATCAGTTCACGTTTCAGCTTCGACGCCTGCCGCGTCTCCGGGACGACGCAAGAGAGCTGCTCCTCTTCGACCATCTCGTCCCGAACAACCGGGGGCGCCGCCGCTTTCGGTACGCGGACCGCGATCCGGACTCGCCGCTCGAAGTCGAGCAGGCCGCGGGTGCGGCGCTCGCAGTTCGCCGCGACCTTTTCCGGAACGCGGGAGCGTTCGACGAGCGCTTCGTGCCCGCATGGTTCGAGGACGTGGACCTCTGCGCGCGGCTCGCGAAGCACGGCGCGATCCTCTACTGGCCCGCCGCCCGATTCCGTCATCGCGGGGGAGCGTCCTCGCGGCACCTGGGATATCCCCGTTTTCTCCCGATCTATTACTCGAACGCGCTCCGCTACCGGCGCGAGCGCTACGGCGCCGCCGCGAGGGTCACGTACCGAGCCCTGCTCGTGGGCGGAATGACGCTGCGCCTCGCCGCTCTCCCGTTCCGGCGACCACCGCGCCCGCGAACGGAGTCCGCGGCTGCCTATCTGCGCGTAATCGCGCTGGCAGTCGGTCTGGCTGATAGCTGATAGCTGATGGCTACCCTTTCCGTATCCATCATCGTCGTCTCCCGCGACTCCGCGGCGGACCTCCCGCTCTCGCTCGCGTCGGCGGCGGCGCAGCGGGGCGTCGCCGTCGAGATCGTCGTCATGGACAACGCCTCGTCCGACGCGAGCCGCGAGGTGGCGCGCGGATTCGCGCCCGCGGCGCGCCTCATCTCTCTGCCCGACAACGAGGGCTTCGCTGCCACGATGAACGCTGGCATCGCGCAGACCTCGGGCCGATACGTGCTCGCGTTGAACCCGGACTGCCGCCTCGCGCCGGACTTCGCGGCGACTCTCGCGCGCCGGCTGGACGCGCGGCCCGACGTCGGCTCCGCCTCGGGACGGATCCTTCGGGCGCAAGGGCCCGACCTCGCTCCCACCCCGCGCCTCGACTCGACGGGCATCGTCTTCACCGCGTCGGGGAGACACTTTGACCGCGGCTCGGAGGAAACGGCGGAGGGGCACTACCTCGCGGAGGAGGAGGTCGCGGGCGTGACCGCCGCGGCCGGCTTCTACCGGCGCGAGGCGCTCGAGTCGGCGAAGATCTCGACCGGGTACTTCGACTCCGACTTCTTTCTCTACCGCGAGGACGCGGACCTCGCGTGGAGGCTGTCGCGCCTCGGGTGGAAGAGCCTGTACGTCCCCAGCGCGGTCGCGTGGCACCGACGCCGCAACCTCCCCGATCGGCGACGGGGGATGCCGGCCGCGGCGAACCTCCACTCGGTCAAGAACCGCTTCCTTTTGCGGATCAACAACCAGTCGCGCGACGAGTTCTTCCGGACCCTCGTTCCAACCGTCGCGCGAGACCTCGTCGTGCTCGGCGCGTGCCTGACCGTCGAGCGCTCGTCTCTCCCCGCGTTCTCCTGGCTCTGGACGAACAGAAGACGGCTGTGGGAAAAGAGACGTGAGATCCAGGCGAAGGTGCGTCGCCGAAAAGCTCTGGCTGAGCGCTGAAAGCTGATAGCTGAAAGCTGTGAAGATCGGCATCCTGGGCACGAGAGGCATCCCCGCCCGCTACGGCGGCTTCGAAACCCTCGCGGAAGAGCTCTCGGCCCGACTCGCGGCGCGTGGCCACGACGTCACCGTGTACACGCGCTCGCGCTACGCCGAGCCGGGCCTTCGCGAGTGGCGCGGGGCGAAGGTGCGCGTTCTCCCGACGATCCCGACGAAATACCTCGATACTGTCGCGCACGGTTTTCTCTCCGGGCTCGACGCGGCGTTCGAACGTTTCGACGCGGTCCTCGTCTGCAACGCGATCAACGCCCTCTCGTGCTTTCTGCCGCGCGTGTCCGGGTCGACGCGGATCGTGCTGAACGTCGACGGGCTGGAACGCCATCGCCGCAAGTGGAACGCCGTCGGGCAGCTCGCCTACCGTATTTCCGAGAAGCTCTCGACGATCGTGCCGGACGCCGTTGTCTCCGACGCGCGCGTCATTCGCGACTACTACCGGGAGCGCTACGGCTTCGAGTCGCACTTCATTCCCTACGGCGGTGACCTCCCCGAGCCGGCGGGCCGCGATACGCTCGAGCGCCTCGGGCTCGCCGCCGAGGCTTACGTCCTCTACGTCTCGCGGCTCGAGCCGGAAAACAACGCCGACGCGGTCGTCCGCGCGTACCGGGACGTCCCGGGCGAGATGCCACTCGTCGTCGTCGGAGACGCGCCGTACGCCGCCGACTACATCGCGCGCGTTCGGGCCGAGGCTGACCCCCGGGTGCGGTTTCCGGGCGCGATCTACGGAGAGGGTTACCGTCAGCTCCTCGCGCACGCCGCGGTGTACGTTCATGCGACCGAGGTCGGCGGCACCCATCCCGCGCTCGTCGAGGCGCTCGGGTACGGACGCGTCGTCGCGTACAACGCCACCCCCGAAAACGAGGAGGTGGCGGGCGGGGTGGGAGTCCCTTTCGACGCCCGTCAGCCCGGGACGCTCAGCCAGGTCCTGGCTACCCTCCTAAATGACCCCGCTTCCGCGTCCGTATGGAAGGAGCGGGCAAAAGCACGCGTGAATGAACGATACCGATGGGAGGACGTCGTCAGCCGCTACGAAGCAGTACTATTCGGCCGCGTCCTTGATGGCGGGGGCGGCATCCCGTAACATCCCCCGCGCTCCGCGGCGCCGCAGCGGCGAACCGATTCCATGCTGAAACAGAAAGCCCGAGCGATCGCAATCGGAGTCCTCCTCGCGGAGCTGGCTCTGGTGGCGCTCGCCCTGCCGCTCGCGTACGCCCTGCGCCACGGGGTCCTCGCGCCTTTCCTGCCCACGATGTTCCCGGTCGCTCCCGCGTTCGAGCGGTACGGGATCCTCGTCTTCCTCGTCCTCCCCATCTTCGCGCCGATGCTCTACGCGGTCGGCTTCCGGCGCAGCCATCGGACGCTGCCGCTCGGCGAGGAGATCTGGGCGGCCGCGAAGGTGGCGTTTGGCGGAACCGCGCTCCTGACGCTGTTCGTCTACGGGCTGCGGTTCGAGTTCGTGAGCCGCTGGTTCCTCGCGGTCTTCGGCGTCGTGGCGTTTCTTCTTCTCGCGGCCGAACGCGTCGCGTTGCGCCTTCTCTCGAGGTGGGTCCGTGCGCGCGGCTACAACTTCCGAACGGTGCTTCTCGTCGGAACCGGGCCGAAGGCCACGCAGCTCGCGGACTTCATGGAGGCGCACCCGCACTGGGGCTTCCGCGTCGCCGGGTATCTCGACGATGAGAACGGCGGGCAGATCCGCCGCTCGAACCGGTGGCCGTGCCTCGGTCGAATCAGCGACCTCGAAACGACTCTTGGCCGCGAGGTCGTGGACGAGGTGATCTTCGTGATCGAGAAGGGGAAGCTCGGAGACTACGAGCAAGCCCTGCTCGTCGCGGAGCGGCACGGAGTGCGCGCGCACGTGTCACTCGACATCTTCCCGCACGTGCTCGCGCGGCCGGTCCTTGAGGAGCTCGACGGAATCCCGCTTCTCACCTTCACGACGACGCCCTCCAACCCGATGCAGCTCGTCGCGAAGCGGGCGATCGACCTCGTGCTGTCGCTCCTTCTTTTCCTTTTGACGCTGCCGATCCAGGCGCTCGCGGCGCTCGCGATCCGACTCAGCTCGCCCGGCCCGATCTTCTTCCGGCAGGTGCGTTGCGGTCTGAACGGCCGGCACTTCACCCTTCTGAAGTTCCGCACCATGGAGGCGAAAGCGGAGGCGCGGCTTCTCGAAATCGCGCACCTGAACGAGATGACCGGTCCGGTCTTCAAGTCCACGCACGACCCGCGGCTGACGCCCGTCGGGCAGCTCCTCCGGCGGCTCTCGATCGACGAGCTGCCGCAGCTCTGGAACGTGATCGTGGGCGACATGAGCCTCGTCGGGCCGCGCCCGCCGCTGCCGGAAGAGGTTTCGCGCTACGAGCCCTGGCAGCGCCGCCGGCTCTCGATGAGCCCGGGCCTGACGTGCCTCTGGCAGGTGTCGGGAAGGAGCGAGGTCGACTTCGACCGGTGGATGGCGCTCGACCTGAAATACATCGACACCTGGTCGCCGATGCTGGACCTGAAGATTCTGCTGAAGACCGTGCCGGCGGTGCTCTCGGGACG
>JBKJVY010000004.1:0-12804 GCA_046717185.1 Thermoanaerobaculia bacterium | reverse complement strand
ACGGGGATCGAGATCTTGTGAATCATCGTTCTTCCTTACTTTCTGCCCGGCCGCCGGCGGATCGGCGAAGGCAAATCGGGTAACGCGCGGGTCGGGCCCCGGGGCGGCGAACCGGGCCGGTGCGTCGGCGGGCGAGTTACTTTCGGATGCCGAGCCGCTCGAGGAGCCGGTGATAGCGCGCGGGGTCTTCCGACTTCACGTAATCGAGCAGGCGCCGGCGGCGGCCGACGAGCTTCAAGAGACCGCGCCGGGAGTGATGGTCCTTCGCGTTCGACTTGAAGTGCTCGGTCAGGTAGGTGATCCGGTTCGTCAGCAGCGCGACCTGCACCTCCGGCGAGCCCGTGTCGGTGTCGTGAGTTCGGTACTGCGAGACGATCGTCGGCTTGCTGCTTCGATGCTCCGTGACGTTCACTGATCCTCCAACTCTCTAACACTCTTTTTCTATAAACGGCCAGCCTACCATAGGGAAGCTCTCAGCCGTCAGCTCTCAGCTTTGAGCGGGCCTCTCTGATAGCTCACATCTGAAAGCTACTCGGCCAGAACCAGTTTGGGGCGAATAAGCGCAATTCCCCGAGTCCCGATGGGGGTCACCTGGCCGAGCGCGACCATTTCATCCGACGGGCCGACGAGCGCCACCCAGTCGCCCTCCTTCGACGCCACCCCGCGCGCGGGTATCGACTGACCTTTGCGGATCTTCCACGTCTCGAGCGACGCGAGGCGCACCCGCTCGAACGGGAAGTGGACCCGCGAAAGCGGCAGCGCGTGGGGGCCTTCGAGCCGATCGGCGGCGGACATCTCTTCGAAGCGATCGAGCGGGGCCGCGTTCTCGACGTGGAAGTCGCCGATGCGCGTCCGGCGGAGAGAGTCGAGGTGCGCTCCGCAGCCGAGCTTCTCGCCGAGCTCGCTCGCGATCGAACGGATGTAGGTCCCGGAGGAGCAGGAGATGGAGAAGGGGAGCCGGCCTTCGTCCGGCTCTCCGAACTCGAGCCGCGAAACGCGGACCTTCTTCGGGATGACCGGCACGCTCTCGCCCTTCCGAGCCATCTCGTAGAACTTTCTTCCGCCGACCTTCTTCGCGGAGTAGGGGGGCGGCGACTGAAGGAACTCCCCTCGAAACGCCTCCGCGGCCGCTTCGATCGCCGCCCGGTCGACACCCTGGACGCCGCGCTCGGAACCGACCGGTTCGCCCTCCCGATCGTACGTCGTCGTGGCGCGCCCGAGCCGGATGGCTCCCTCGTACGACTTGTCCATGAGCGTGAAGAAGCCCTGGAGACGCGCCGCCTCGCCCGCACACAGCAGGAGGAGTCCGGTCGCCATGGGATCGAGCGTTCCGCTGTGCCCGACGCGCGCGACGGAGAGAGCGGTCCGGACCCGCTCCACGACGTCGTGGGACGTCAGCCCCGCGGGCTTGTCGAGCAGGAAGAGAAAACCGCGTCGAAAGTGATCGGGCGCTTTCACGGCTCCTCTTCCCGCTCCGGGAGGACCTTCGAGAGGATTTCTTCGATTCGCGCCCCGCTCTCGTAAGTGCGGTCGCGCTGGAAGTGGAGCTCCGGCGCGTAGCGAAGCGCGCAGCGCCGGCCGACCTCGCGGCGCAAGTAGCCGGCGGCGCGGTCGAGGCCTTCCCCGACGCGGGTGAGCGCGGCTTCGTCGCCGTGGGCCGTGAAATAGACGCGGGCGGACCTCAGATCCGGCGGCATCTCGACGTCCGTGATCGTGACCAGCCGGATCTCCGGATCGTGGACTTCCGTGAGGAGGAGGTTGGAGATCTCCGACCGGACGAGGTCGGCGACGCGCTGGCTGCGGCGCGAGTCTTTCTTCACCTTCCCCCCGGGTCTGTCATTCCGAGGGCCGAAGGCCCGAGGAATCTGGTTACTCGAGGGCCCAGATCCCTCGCGGAGCCTGTCCTCGGCCGTAGAGCTTGTTTGAAGCAACGAGAGATCCCTCGCCTCGCCCGGGATGACAGGTAGAGCGAAGGACTCGGGATGACACCGGAGGGACTACACATGAATGAACTCATTCCGGTAGTTGAGCAGCTCCCCATCCAGGTTCTGCTCCACGAAACTGAGCACGTTCTGCAGCAGTCCGTCGAGCGGCGCCTGATCGGGGCCGACCACGGCCACGGCCATCTCCGACCGCTCGAGGAGGTCCTGCGCGCCGACCTCCGCCGCCGAGATCTCGAACTCGTTTCGAAGCCGTGCCTTGAGGGAGCGGACGATCATCCGTTTCTCCTTCAGGCTGCGGCAGCCCGGCAGATGCAGGTCGAAAACGGCGTAGGCGAGGACCATAAGTGGGGACAGACCACGGTTTCCGTTCCGGCGAGGTCGTCCTTTATCGTTTTGGGGAAACCGTGGTCTGTCCCCTACGCTTCCATCAACCCCGCGATCTTCTCGATCTGGTAGGCCTCGATCACGTCGCCGACCTTCACGTCCTGGTAGCGCTCGAGCGCGATCCCGCACTCGAACCCCTGCTTCACTTCCGAGACGTCGTCCTTGAAGCGGCGCAGCGAGGCGATCTTCCCGTCGTAAATCACGCGGTTGTCGCGCAGCAGGCGCACCTGGGACGAGCGCGCGAACGAGCCCTCGGTGATGTAGCAACCCGCGACAACGCCGAACTTCGGCACCTTGAACGTGTTGCGGACCTCCGCCCGGCCGCGGGCGACTTCCTTCAACGTCGGGTCGAGAAGTCCCTCCATCGCCTTCCGGATCTCGTCGGTGACGTTGTAGATCACCGTGTGGAGACGCAGCTCGACGCCGCTCTTTTCCGCCTCGGTCTCCGCCTTCCTCTCCGGCCGGACGTTGAAGCCGACGATGATCGCGCCGGATGCCGACGCGAGAAGGACGTCGTTGATGTTGATCGCGCCCACTCCCACGTGGAGCAGCGAGACCTTGACCTTCTCGTTCGAGAGGTTCTTCAACGCCTGCGACAGGACCTCGGCCGAGCCGGCGACGTCCGTCTTGACGATCAGGGGCAGCTCCTTGACGCGGCCTTCCTGAATCTTGTTGAAAAGCTGGTCGAGCGAGAACTTCTGGCTTGCCGCCATCGCCTTGTCGCGGTCCTTCAGCTGTCGGAAGGACGCCACCGAGCGTGCCTTGGCCTCGTCCGGCACGACCTGGAACGTGTCTCCGGCCTGCGGAAGGTCCTCGAAGCCCGTCACCTCCACCGGGGTCGCGGGCCCCGCTTCCGTCAGCCGCGTGCCGCGGTCGTCCGTCATCGAGCGGACGCGGCCGAAGACCGACCCCGCGAAGAAGTCGGCTCCGATCGAGAGCGTTCCCGACTGAACGAGGACGGTGGCGACGTTGCCGCGCCCCGCTTCGCGCCTCGCCTCGAGAACGACGCCGCGCGCCTCTTCGCTGACCGAGGCGGTCAGCTCCTGGAGGTCCGCCACGATCAGAATGAGCTCGAGGAGCTGGTCGATGCCCTGCTTCTTCAGGGCCGAGATCTCGGCCGAGGCGACGTCGCCCCCCCAGGACTCGAGAAGGACGCCCTGGTCGGCGAGCTCCTTGCGGACCCGGTCCGGGTTCGCGTTCGACTTGTCGACCTTGTTGATCGCGACGACGATCGGGACCTTCGCTGCTCGGGCGTGGTTGATCGCCTCGATGGTCTGCGGCATGACCGCATCGTCGGCAGCGACGACGAGCACGACGATGTCCGTCGCCTTCGCGCCTCGAGCGCGCATGGAAGTAAACGCTTCGTGGCCGGGCGTATCGAGGAAGACGATCGGCCGGGAGTTCACCTCGACGCGGTAGGCGCCGATGTGCTGCGTGATCCCGCCGGCCTCGCCCTCCGCGACCTTGGTCTGGCGGATTGCATCGAGAAGCGACGTCTTGCCGTGATCGACGTGGCCCATCACGGTGACGACGGGGGCGCGCGGCGAACGGGTCGACGGCGCCGCCGACACGGTCTCCGGGGTCTCCAACCCGCCGCGGCCGAGCTCCATCTCCTCCTCGAAAGAAACGACCGCGGCTTCGACCCCGACCTCTTTGGCGATCTGGATCGCCGTTGCAGCGTCGAGCGTCTGGTTGACGGTCGCGAGGATGCCTCTCTGCATCAGGAGCCGCTGGATGTCCTTGGCGAGGACCCCGAGCTTCTCCGACAGCTCCTTGACCGTCACGCCTTCCGAAAGGAAGATCGGCCCGGTCGGCATCGGTTTCTTGAACTCGAGGAGCTTCCCGGAGTCGTGGGCGCGCGTGGACTTTGCCGCGCGGCGCAGCGCCGACTTCGACACGGGCTTTGCTACGGCGACCGCCTCGCCGTCCTCGGCCCCTTCGCCCTTCTCGATCAGCGGCAGCGAGATGTCCGAGTACGTGTCTTCCTCGTACGCGCCGACGAACTCGCGCAGATCCACCTCGTCCGCGACGGTGATCTTCGGCTTCGCTCCCCGTTTCGCGGCAGGCTTCTTGTCCTTGTCGTCTTCCTTCTTGCGCTTCGTGACCGGGCGGTCGGTTTCGGGCGGAGGTGCCGCGGCCCGCCCCGCCGGTCCCATCGGCCTTCCCAGGGGTCCCGTCGGCCGGCCGGCCGGACCGCCCGGACGCGGAGGCATTCCCGCCGGACGCATTCCGGGACCTCCCGGCGTGGGACGGTAGACCGATGGACCGGGCCGACCGGAGGGGCCGCTCGCGGGACCCATCGGCCGGGCGGGTCCCATGGGTCGCGTCACGCCGGGCCCGGCGGTCCGGGGCATTCCCGCCGCTCCGGCCGGAGCCGTCGGCCGAGTCGGAGCGGGCCGGGGAGGAGGCAAAACAATCCTGCGCGGGACCGGCGGACGGGCCGGCTCGGCCTCCGGCTCGGAGGGCACGACGGCCGTCCGGGCCGGCTCGGCCGGCTTTGCCCGCGGTTCGAGAGGCGCAGCCGGCGCCGGGCGCCGGACCACCGGTCCGGGCTCCGGCTCGGCCCGCGGGACGGCGGGCCTGTCGACGATCTTGATCCGCGAGAGAGCGCTCTTCTGCGGCGAGAAAGCCTTCGACGCCGTGTCGCGAACGATCAACTGTTTCGGGGCATGAGTCTTTCCCTGCAGGATCGCGAGCACGGTCGCTTCGTCGAGCGCTGCCTGCTCCGACTTGACGTCCACGCCGATCGACTGGAGTAGGAAGAGCACTTCCTTGCTCCCGATCCCCATCTGTGCTGCCAGCTCCTCGACCCGAATTTTTCCCATCGGTGCCCGTTACTCCTGAACGATCGTCTCTTTGGTCGGCTGGGAAGGCTCGCCCTCTTCCGCCGCCGAGATCTCGACCTCTTCCTGTTCTTCTTCTTCCTCTTGCTCTTCTTCTTCTTCTTCTTCTTCTTGGCGGGGAGACCGGATCTCCTCTTCCGCCGCAGCCGCGGCTTCGAGAATCTTCTCCGCCGTCGCACCGCCGATACCCGGGATCTCCGCCAGCTCCTCCGCGCTCTTCTCGAGGACGTCGGCAAGTGACAAGAGGCCGGCGTCGGTCAACTTCGCGGCCGTCTTCTCGCCGATGCCGGGGATCTCCGAAACCGGGGTCTGGCGCATGCGCGACGTCTCCAGCATGCGGGTGAGCGCCTCCGCCACTTCGCCCTTGACCTCCGTCTCGCCCTTGATCTCGATCTTCAACCCGATGAGGGCCGAAGCGAGGCGGACGTTCTGCCCCTTCTTTCCGATGGCGAGAGCGAGCTGCTCGTCTTCGACGACGCAGTCGAGACTCATCGTTCCGTCCTCGTGATGGATCGGCGAGACCCGCGTGATTTTCGCCGGCGCGAGCGCGTTCTGCGCGAAATTTATGAGGTCGTCGGAGTAGAGAATCACGTCGATCTTCTCTCCGTGGAGCTCCCGCATGATCGACTGGACGCGGCTGCCGCGCATACCGACGCACGCTCCCACCGGATCGACGTCGCGCTCGCGGGAGCGGACGGCCACCTTCGCCCGCTCGCCCGGCTGCCGGACGGCGCCCTTGATCACGACGGTGCCGTCGTAGATCTCCGGCACCTCCATTTCGAAGAGCCGGATGAGCAGCCGCGGATCGGTGCGCGACAGAACCAGCTGCGGGCCCTTCGGGTTCCTGTGGACATCGTAGAGGATCGACCGGATCCGCTCGCCCTGCCCATAGCGTTCCGCCCGGGACTGCTGATCACGCGGGATGATTGCTTCGGACTTGCCGAGATCGACGATCATGTCGCCCCGCTCGAAGCGCTTCACTGTTCCGCTCATGAGCTCGCCGACCTTCGGGAAGTACTCGTTGTAGATGTTGTCGCGCTCCGCCTCACGGACTTTCTGATACAGGACCTGCTTGGCGGTCTGCGCGGCGATGCGGCCGAGCCCCATCGCCTCGCGATAGACGCGCACCTCGTCGCCGAGCTGAAGGTCGTCCACCTCGGTCGCCGGGCTGGCCTCCGGCTCCGCTCCCGGGCGCAGCACGCGGACCTCGCCGCGCGTGCCGTGCTTTGCGAGGAGCTCGCGCGCCTCGTCGAGCAGCATCTGCGGCGGCGGCTCCTCGGATTCCGTGTCGAGCTCGGCGACCACCGTTCGCGGCGAATAGACGGTCATCGCCCCGGTCGTCCGGTCGATCAGCGTCACCATCGCCTTGTCGTGGTAGAACTTTCTCGCGGCCGAAGACATGGCTTCCTCGAGCGCGCCGAACATCTTTTCGGCGTCGATGTCTTTCTCCCTCGAAACCTGTCGGATCACCGACGGATCGATATTCATCGGACCGTACCGCTCCTCGACGGCGACAATTCGACCATCTCTAGCCGCGGCGCTCCGGCCACTCGAATTCCAGGCGCGCCATTTGAATATCGCCGAAACGGACATTATAGGTTTTGCGATTCTCCCCATCAATGACACGGAGCAAGTCTCCCTCGACGCTCTCGAGCGTTCCGCGCAGGTTTCGACTGCCCGGTGCCGCCGCGGCCATCGGCCCGGACGACTCCGGGACGACCGGCTCGTCTGTCTTCACCCGCACGCGACGTCCGACGAACCGCCGCGCGTCGTCGATCGAATAGAGCTTGCGGTCCAGCCCCGCCGAAGAGACTTCGAGCAGGTACCGATGCCCGATCTCGTCGGCCCCGTCGAGCAGGGTCGACACCTCGCGGGAGACAGCCTCGCACTCCTCGATCGTGACGGGGCTTCCGTCCTCGCGCTCGAGAACCACCCTCACACCCAAGCCCCCACCGCTTCCGGAAGGTTCGACATCGAGCAGACGGCACCCCTTTCGCCGGGCGATCGCCCGGATTTCCTCCAGCGTTTCCGGCTTGAGCCGCATTTCATAACTCGTTTTGAAACAAAAAAGCGGGCCTGCGCCCGCTTCCCCGATGTCGAGAGCCGCCTCTATGTATCAAAAAGCGGGGTCGAGCCGCAACCCGGGGTCTGACCCCGCAGGGGTCAGATCCCTCTTCCGCTCTCGAGTCTGCCACCGGTTGAAGCATCGGCTGACCCCGAAGGAGATCCACATTCGATAGCGAGAATCGCCCAGCGCCGAGGGGTGTTAGGGACTAGGGCGGACGCCCGCCAAGCGAAACAACGTGTTTCAGATCGTCGAAAAAGGACAGAAGCCTTTCCCGGTGGAGAGGGCGATTCTCCTTTCGCTCGCGGGCCACGTCCTGATCGCCATTGCCCTCATGACCGCTCCGCCGACGTCGAGCGCTCCGGCGCGACCCGGTGGTCTCCTCGCCGCCTTCACCCCGCCGGAGCAGGAGGAGCCGCCGATTCCCGTCGTCTTCCGCGAGGCCCCCGGCCCAGCGCGCGAGAACCCGCGCCCGGCCGACCTTTCCGACGCCACCCGACGCGCCGGCGGGGGGGAAGCGTCGCGGCCCAAGTCGGAAACGCCCTTCTTTCAGCCTCTGCCGGGTATCGAGGGGCTCGAGCCCGGCCGGCGAGGGGGACAGAGCGATCCCGTTCCCGAGACTCCCCGGGGCGATGCTGCGGCGAGGCGGGGTGAGTCGGAGGGGGGCCCACAGGACGACCCCGGCAAGGGGGTCTTTGGCCCGCGCGGAGAGACCTCGACGGAGTCCCCGGTCGCGGCAAACGGCGCTCCCGCGCGGGAGGGGGAGAAGCTCTCCCGCCTCGATCAGGCGATCCGCGACGCGGCGCGGGACACGGCGGCCGGCGGCGTCGGCCAGGAGGGCGCCGGCTTTCCGAATCCCGACGGCGGATTTGTCGACTCCGGCCCGCTTTCCTTCGATACGACGTGGTACGACTGGGGCCCCTACGCGGCGGAGATGGTGCGACGAATCCGTTTGAACTGGGAGATCCCCGAGCTCGCCCGGCTGGGCTGGAAGGGGAAACTCACCGTCCGGTTCTTCATCCTGGCCGACGGGACGGTCGCGGACGCGACGATCATCCGGCGCTCGGGCGTGCCCCCCTTCGACTTCGCGGCCTTTCAGGCGATCTTGAAATCCTCGAAGTTCCGGCCGCTCCCGCGCGATCTCCAGTCGAATCGCGAGGGGGTCACCGTAACCTTTTTCTACAATATTCGTCCGGAGAAGGAGACCCGGCCGGACGGAACGCAATGAACGACCCCGCCAGGATCCGCTCGGCGCTCGAAAGCGCGAGGACGATCGCCGTCGTCGGCTGTTCTCCGAAACCGGAGCGGCCGTCGAATGCGATCGCCCGGTACCTCGTGGAGCAGGGCTATCGCGTCATTCCGATCAACCCGGGTCACTCCCGGATCCTGGGAGAAACGTGCTACCGGTCGCTTCAGGAGGTCCCGGCGGACGTCGATATCGACATCGTAAACGTTTTCCGGCGGTCGGACCAGGTGGCCCCGGTCGCCGAGCAGGCGATCGCCCGGGGCACCCGGTTCTTCTTCATGCAGCAGGGCGTGGTGGACGCAAGCTCCGCACGGCTCCTCGAAGAAGCGGGGATCCCCGTGGCCATGGACCGTTGCATACTGGTCGAGCACGCCAGCCGGGGAATCGCCTCTCGGAATTTCGACGTCCGTGAGACGCGTTAACCTTTTGCCTATAGGTGTAAAGCAACTGTGAAGCAACAAAGTCCCTCCCTTCCGGATGGGGCGGAGAGGTAGAGAGAGAGCCTCCATGGAGAAATCCACAAAGCGAGCCCTTTCGTTTTCGGTGCTCATCGCCGCGGCCGTCATCTTCGGAATGGTCGTCGCGAGCTCGGTCAACGTCACCCCCCGGTCGGAGGCGCAGCGGGAAGCTCCTGCTCGGGCGCGCTCCGGCTCGGTTCTGCTTCCCTCTTTCGCGGACATCGCCGACGAGACCATGCCGGCGGTCGTCTCGATTACCTCGACCGAGATCGTAAAGGGATCCTCGCGGCGCTTCGTCTCCCCCTTCGGCGGCGGGGGCGGCGGAAACGGCGATCCGTTCGAGTTTTTCTTCGGACCGCAGCAGCGGCGCGGCCAGCCCCAGCCGCGGGACGAGGAAGAGCATCCCGAGAGGCAAGGGGGCACCGGTTTCCTGATTTCCTCGGACGGCTACATCGTCACGAACTACCACGTGATCGAGAACGCGGACAAAGTCGAAGTGCGGCTCTCCAACCGCGAGCGGTTGACGGCCCGGATCGTCGGGCGGGACCCCGCGACCGACCTCGCACTGCTCAAGATCGACGCCAAGCAGACTCTGAACCCGCTCCCGCTCGGCAACTCCGACTCGCTGCGCGTGGGTGAGTGGGTCATGGCCATCGGCGATCCGCTGAACTTCGACAAGAGCGTCACCGTGGGTGTCGTCTCCGCGAAGGGCCGCTATGGCTTGACCGCGGACCGGGCCACCAGCTCCTTCGAGAACTTCATCCAGACCGACGCCGCGATCAACTCCGGCAACTCGGGCGGCCCGCTGATCAACGTCCACGGCGAGGTCATCGGGATCAACACCGCCATGTTCCGGCCCGCCCAGAACATCGGCTTCGCGGTTCCGATCAATACCCTGAAGAGCGTTCTGCCTCAGCTGCGCGAGAAGGGTAAGGTCACGCGGGGCTTCCTCGGAATCCACATCGAGAACGTCGACAGCGACAAGGCCGCGGCGTTCAAGCTGAAGTCGCTCGACGGCGCCTTCGTGCTGTCCGTGGAGGCGGGGCGGCCGGCCGACAAGGCCGGGGTTCGTCCGGGCGACGCGATCGTTCGCGTGGACGACCTGCGGGTCAAGGACACGCGCGAGCTCATCGGATACGTGTCGGGCAAAGCGCCGGGCAGCAAGGTCCGCCTCGGGATTCTCCGGGACGGACGCGAGATGACGCTGACGGCTACCCTCGCCGAGCGGGACGCCGCATCGAACGAGGAAGAGGAGACCGGCAAAGCGAGCACCCAGGACTCGCGGGAGCGCATCGGAGTCTCGGTCACGGACCTGACGCCGCAGGTGCGGCAGATGCAGAACATCCCGACGACCGTGTCCGGGCTGCTCGTCGTCAACGTCAAGGAGGTCTCGGCGGCCGCGGATGCCGGGATCCGCGAGGGAGACGTCATCACCGAGGTCAACGGCCGGAGGCTCATCTCGACCGACGATTTCGGCAAGCTCGTCGCGGGCGCCGGCAAGGGCGAGTACCTTCGGCTCTACATCGTTCGGTCCCGACCCGCCCCGGTCTCGTTCTTCGCCCTGGTGAAGATCGAGGACTAAAAGCTTCCTCGTCACTTGGAACGCCCGCCTCCCGGCGGGCGTTTCTTTTTGGCTCCGGGAAGAACCGGTGCACTCTCTGCATTTACACGTTGGCATGAGCCAGAAGGTCCTTGTCGTCGATGACGACGCCGGCATCCGCGACACGCTCCGGATGATCCTCGAGTACGAAGGCTACGAGGTTTCGACGTCCCCGGACGGCAAGACCGCGCTCGCCGACCTCGACGCTGGTCCGGTCGACGCGGTCCTCCTCGACATCAAGATGCCCGGCATGGACGGACTCGAGGTGCTGGACCGGATCGTGGCGAGGGAGACCGCGCCGGCGGTTCTCATGATCTCCGGTCACGGCGACATCGCCACGGCCGTCGAATCGACGCGCCGCGGCGCGGTCGATTTTCTGGAGAAGCCCCCGCAGAGGGAGCGGATCCTCGTCTCCCTACAGAACGCGCTCTCGCGCAACAAGCTTCGTGCGGAGAACGAGAGGCTCCGGACCGCCCTCGAAGAGGAGTCGGTCCTGGTCGGCAAGAGCGCGCCGATGCTGCGGCTCCGGCAGGAGGTCGCGCGGGCCGCGCCGACCGGAGCGACAGTCCTCATCATGGGCGAGAGCGGAACGGGCAAGGAGCTCGTGGCCCGGGAGGTCCACCAGGCGTCGCGCGTCGTGAACGGCCCGTTCATCCAGGTCAACTGCGCGGCGATCCCGGAGGAGCTCATCGAGTCGGAGCTCTTCGGCCATGAGAAGGGATCGTTCACCGGCGCGGTGCGGCGTCAGACGGGAAAGTTCGTCGAGGCGGACGGCGGCACGATCTTCCTCGACGAAGTGGGAGACATGTCGACCCGGACCCAGGCGAAGGTCCTGCGGGTGCTGGAGGCCGGGGAGGTCGAGCCGGTCGGCGCGGCGCGGGTCCGCCAGGTGAACGTGCGCGTCGTCGCCGCGACGAACCGTGACCTCACGGAGGCGATCCGGGAGGGGCGCTTCCGCGAGGACCTCTTCTTCCGGCTGAACGTCGTTCCGGTCCGGACGCCGCCGCTTCGAGAGCGAGCCGAAGACATCCCCGAGCTCGTCGAGCACTTCACCCGGCGCTTCTGCGCGCGCGACCACCGCCGGCCCCGGCGCTTCGGCGCTTCGGCGCTCGCCCTCTTGAAGGCGCGGTCGTGGCCGGGAAACGTACGGGAGCTCAAGAACCTCGTCGAGAGGGTCCTGATCATGACCGATGCGGATCCGATCGACGCGAAGGACCTGCCGCCGGAGGCGCGCGTCTCGCCCGCCGAGATCTCCGACCGCGGCCTCTCGATGACGACGCTTTCCGAGTTCAAGGAGTTCGCGGAACGCCAGTTCCTGATGGCAAAGCTGCGCGAGAACGGCTGGAACATCAGCCGGACGGCCGAGGTCATTCAGACTCCGCGCTCGAACCTGTACAAGAAGATCGAGCACCACCGGATCATCCGGGATCAGAGTTAACCTGTCATCGCTCGCGCAGTAAGCTGTCATCCCGAGCGGTCTTCCGCTCAGGACAGGCTTCACGAAGGATCGGGGCCCCGGATTCCTCGGCCTTCGGCCTCGGAATGACAGGAAGGAAAGCGAGCTGTCATCCCGAGCCCTTCGCTCTCCCTGTCATCCCGAGCCCTTCGCCCCTCCCTGTCATCCCGAGCGCTTCGCCCCTCCCTGTCATCCCGAGCGAAGCGAGGGATCTGTGTCCCTTTCGACTTCGGTCTTCCGCTCAGGGCAGGCTCCGCGAGGGATCTGTGTCCCTTTCGACTTCGGTCCCTGGAAAAGTGAGCCCTTCGGGCCTCAGAATGACGGTCAGGGAATGTTGACCCTCGAAGACTTCGCGGAGGTGGGAGCGCTTCTCACCGGCCACTTTCGCCTGTCGTCCGGCCTCCACTCCGACCGGTACCTGCAGTGCGCGAGGCTCCTCATGTGGCCCGAGCGCGCCCGGAAGGCCGGGCGCGACCTCGCCGCGAAGCTCTCCCTCGTCTCTCCGCAAGCGGTCGTGTCTCCGGCCATCGGGGGGATCGTCATCGGCCACGAGGTCGCGCGCGCGCTCGGGGTGCGCGGGCTCTTCGCGGAGCGGAAGGACGGTGCATTCCGGCTCCGGCGCGGATTCGCGCTTTCCCCCGGTGAGCGCGTCGTCGTCGTCGAAGACGTGTTCACGACGGGAGGCTCGACCCGCGAAGTGTGCGCCGCGGTCGAGTCCGCCGGCGGGACGGTCTCGGCCGTCGGGTCGATCGTGGACCGCGGCCTTCCGGAGGGAGCTTTTGCGGTTCCCACGAGGTCGCTTCTCTCGC
>JBKJVY010000003.1:0-9576 GCA_046717185.1 Thermoanaerobaculia bacterium | reverse complement strand
CGTCTACCGGATGGAGATCGCCCTGGCCGACGCGGCATTCGGGATCGAGGCGCCGATCGTCGTGTCGCGGCTTGAGCGCTGCGGTACGTGCGACGGCTCGGGCGCCGAAGCCGGTTCCCGCCCCGTGGTTACAATCGGCGCGGGTGCGAATTAATTTTCCGGCCTCCCGGGTGGGGGGGGGGCCGCCGCCGGCGGCGCCCGCGCGCTGAAGCATGACCCGCGTCAACACCTTCGAGACGCCCTGCATATCGAACAGGGCTTCGACGAGCGCGTCCCGGGCCTCGCTCGTCGCCATTTCCCGGGAGCGCCGCAGGGTTTCTTCGATTCGCTCGCGCTCGCCCGGATCGAGCCCCCGCGCGAACTCCGACAGAACGCGCTCGTTCGCGGCGAGCATGCCCTCCAGGCGGTTGCGCAACTGCGCGATCTCGCGGCGTTCACCGTCGGACGCCGCGAAAGCGGCGGCATCGCGAATGATGCGGTCGATCTCCGACTGCGACAGTCCGCCAGCCGGATTGATCTGCATTCCCTGCGCCTTTCCGGTCGCGAGATCGCGCGCGGAGACGTGGACGATCCCATTCGAGTCGAGGGAAAACGTCACCTCGATCTGCGGAACCCCGCGGGGCGAAGTCGGGATCCCCACCAGCTCGAACCGGCCGAGCGACTTGTCCTCCTTCGCGAGCTCCCGTTCCCCCTGGAGCACGTGGATCTCGACGACCGACTGGTTGTCGGCCACCGTCGTAAAGACCTTGGTGTTCTTCGTCGGGATCGTGGAGTTGCGCTCAATCAACTTCTCGAAGAGTCCCCCGTGCGTTTCGATCCCGAGCGAGAGGGGCGTGACGTCGAGAAGGACGACGTCTTTGATCTCCCCTTTCAGGACCCCTCCCTGGATCGCGGCGCCGATCGCGACGACCTCGTCCGGGTTGATCTCGCGTGACGGCTCCCGGCCGAAGAGCTCCGCCACCATCCGTTGCACCTTCGGCGTACGCGTCTGGCCGCCGACGAGAATCACCTGGTCCACGTCGGAAGGCTGGAGCTTCGCGGAGGCGAGCGCGTCGAGGCACGGCGCGGCCGTGCGGTCGATCAGGTCCGCGACGAGCTGCTCGAACCGGGCGCGGGTGAGCGTGCGGTTGATGTGCTTCGGACCGGACGAGTCGGCCGAGATAAACGGCAGAGTGATCGTCGTCTCCAGGGCGCTCGACAGCTCGCACTTGGCTTTCTCGGCCGCCTCCTTGAGGCGCTGCAACGCCATTCGGTCCTGCTTGAGGTCGATCCCAACGCTCTTCTGGAAGTCATCGAGCAGCCAGTCCATGATTTTCTTGTCGAAGTCCTCTCCGCCAAGATACGTGTCTCCCGCCGTCGCCTTGACCTCGTAGATTCCGTCGCCGAGCTCGAGGATCGAGATGTCGAACGTCCCGCCTCCAAGGTCGTAGACCGCCACGACCTCGCTCCCCTTCCGCTCCAAACCGTAGGCGAGCGCCGCCGCCGTCGGCTCGTTGATGATCCGAAGGACGTCGAGCCCCGCGATCCGCCCGGCGTCTCGCGTCGCCTGCCGCTGGGCGTCGTCGAAGTACGCAGGCACGGTCACGATCGCCTCGGTGATCTCCTCTCCGAGCACCTCTTCGGAGAATTCCTTGATCTCTTGAAGGATGAACGCGGAGATCTCTTCGGGGCTGTACTCCTGGCCTCGCGCCCGGAGCTTGACGTCGCCGTTGCCCGCGCGGGCGATCTCGTACGAGAGCACCTCGCGGGCGTGCGCGGTCTCCGGAGCGTCGTACTTCCGGCCGACGAGCCGCTTGACGGCGAAGACCGTGTTCAACGGGTTCGTGATCGCCTGGCGCTTCGCGATCTGGCCGACGAGCCGCTCGCCCTCCTCCGTGAACGCGACGATCGAAGGCGTGGTGCGACTGCCCTCCCGGTTCGCGAGGACCTGTGGCGCCGCTCCCTCGACGACCGCGACGCAGCAGTTCGTCGTACCGAGGTCAATTCCGAGAATCTTGCCCACGTCGCCTCCGAGCCGCTCCGCCCGGCCTCAGTCCCGGCCTTGCCGGCCGCGGGTCCCCTCGTCCTCGTCGTCTCCGGCCGGCCGGTTCGGATGCTCCGGCCGTACGGCCACCTTGACGAGGGCGGGCCGGATGAGGCGATCCCCGAGCGTGTAGCCCTTCCGCATGACCTCGAGCACCGAGTTCGGCGCTGAAGAGGAGGGCTCAGTCGAGACCGCTTCGTGCCGGTTCGGGTCGAAGGCTCCGGCGGTCTCGACCTCCTGCAGGCCCTGTCGCTGCCAGAGGTCCGCGAGCTGCCGCTCGATGAGCAGGATCCCCTGTCCGAAGTCGCTCGCCAGGTCGTCGGATGTCGCGTGCGCCAGCGCGCGCTCGAAGCTGTCGAGAACGGGCAGGAACTCGCGCGCGACATCGGCGAGTGCGACTCGCCGCGATTCCCCCTTTTCCCGCTCGCTCCTCTTCCGGACGTTCTCGAACTCGGCGAGCTTGCGAAGGTGTCGGTCCTTGAGCTCTTCGAGCTCCCGCTGCACCGATTTCGTCTTCTCCTCCGCCGCCGCGACCGCGGAGCGCTCCTCCTCCGCGAGCGCCGCGTCGAGCGACTCCCCCGTGTCCTCGACGAGGATCCGGTCGTCCTCGATCCCCTCCCCGGAGTCGTTCATCCGATCGCCGTCACTCATGGGACAGCTCCCGGCGGGCCCGCGTCTCGCGGCTCTCGAGCCTCTCGGTCAAAGCCCGACCGAGGAGCTCAACGACGGGGATCACACGAGGATACTCACGGCGCGCGGGACCGATGACGCCGAGCATTCCGGTCAGCGTTTCCGACGACCCGTAGCACGTAAGGACGGCCGACAGGCGGGGGTCCGACGCAAGAATCGCCTCGGACCCGAGCACGACGCACGTCTCCTTCGACTCGAGGTAGCGGGTGACGAGATCGAGGAGCCGGGCCTTTTCGTCGAACGCGCGAAAAATCCGCTTCAGGCTCTCGACGTCGGAGAACTCCGGCTTGTCGAGGAGCGTCGAGGCGCCATCGACGTAAACGCGCTCTTCTCCGTCGCCGTGGTCGAGGGCGAGGCGGGCAAGCTCGAGGGCTCGGCCGAGCATGCGGTCGCAAGCGGCCTTCTCGGCAGCCATCTCGGCGAGGAGCCGGTGCCGAACGTCGTGGAGGGTGCGCCCGGCATACTCGCGGGTGAAGCGTTCGCTCGCGTCCTCGAGCTCCCGGTTCGTGTAGTCGCCCGCCGTTTCGATGACCCGTGAAAGGACGACGTCGGGCTCGTTGACCTGCACGACGAGGACCTTGCCCGGCGCGACGGCGATGAACCGGAGGGTCTTCAGCACGCTGTGGAGCGAGTCGGGCGCCACGACGAACCCCACCTCTCCCGAGAGCCGCGAGAGAAGGCGGGAGGCCGTCTGGAAGAGGCCAGTGACCTCCGGGCCCGCCGAGGCAAGGTCGAGACCGACCTGCTCGCGCACCCCTTCGGTCACGCGGCGGTGATGAACGAGCTCGTCGATATAGAGCCGATACGCGCGGTCGGTGGGGACGCGCCCGGCCGACGTGTGGGGCTGCGCGAGGTACCCCCCGTCCGTCAGGTCCGCCATGATGTTGCGAATGGACGCCGGGGATAGATCGAACCGCTGCGATTTGAAGAGCGTCCGGGAAGAAACCGGCTTCCCGGTGTCCACGTGGACACGGATGATCTCCTTCAGGATCGCGCGGCTGCGTGCGTCGAGGCTACTCATCTCGTTGGAGTTTGGCACTCCTCTAATCGGAGTGCCAAGCCTCAGGGTAGCGGCCCGATGAAGCGCAGTCAAGGTGTGTCAGAACTGAGAACATAGACTGGCTGCGATGTCCGACGACTCGACCGAGGCGCGTCTCGTTCTCGTCGGCCCCGGCCGCGCGGGCCTCGCGCTCGTCCGGTCCTGGACGGGCGCGGGCGGTACGGTCGTCCTCCTCGCGCGAAACGCACCGGCAGCCGACCGGGTCCGCGGCGAGCTCGGCGATTCGGCCGTGGACGTGCGCTCGCAGGACGACGGTCAGATTCTCGCCGGCGACGTTCTCGTTCTGGCCGTCCCCGACGATGCGATCGACGCGGTCGCGGCCGCGTTCGCTCCCCGCGCGGCGTGCCGCTACGCGTTCCACCTCTCCGGGGCGCGTTCGGCACGCGCTCTGGCGCCGCTCTCCCCGACGGCGTCCGTGGGCTCGCTCCACCCGCTCCGCGCCTTCAGCGGCGTGCCGGACGAGAGCTGGAAGGACGCCTTCGTCGCAGTCGAAGGGGAGGAGGCGGCGGTCGAGGCGGGATCGCGTCTCTGCCGGCGAATCGGCGCGCGACCCCGGCGGCTGGCCGCGGAGCGAAAGCCCCTCTACCACTGCGCGGCCACCCTCGCGGCCGGCGGGGTCGCGTCCCTTCTCTCGCTTGCGGCACGGATCTGGGAGGAGGCGGGTCTCGAGGAGGAGGAAGGCCGGATCGAGCTCGCACGGCTCGCCGTGAGCGCCGCGGAAGCTGCCGCCCGACTCCCGTTCTCCGAGGCGCTCACCGGCCCGGTCGCGCGCCGGGACGTGGAGACAGTCCGCCTGCACCACAACGCCCTCTCCGGACGCCCAGACCTCGCCCGTCTCTACGAACAGCTCGCGGCGGAGACTCTCCGGCGAACGCCCGGCCGCGGCCGGGAGGACGAGATCTCCCGGCTCCTCGACCCCGGGAAAGACGTTCCGGAAGGGTCCGGGCGCTTTTCTGCCAAGAAATCGGACACTCTCGCTCCAAAGAGCTGAGCGCAATCGGGAAATTGCGCGCGTAAGTCACCTGAGACCGTTCTGCGTCTGCTAAAATCTCCGGGCGGTAGACCCGCCCCGAACAACATGGTTTTCTTCAATTACGCCACGATGCAGATGGCGGCCAAGATCGTGTACTACGGTCCGGGTCTGTGCGGAAAGACGACCAATCTCCACCACATCTACGGCCGGACCGCCCCGGACTCCCGTGGGGAGATGGTCTCCCTGGAGACCGAAACCGACCGAACGCTCTTTTTCGACCTCCTGCCGCTCGACGTCGGCGTGATCAGCGGGTTCAAGACCCGGGTCCAGCTCTACACGGTCCCCGGACAGGTCTTCTACAACACGACGCGCAAGCTCGTTCTGAAGGGAGTGGACGGGGTCGTCTTCGTCGCGGACTCGCAGCGCGCGATGAAGGAGGCCAACCTCGAGAGCCTCTCGAACCTGCGCGCGAACCTGGCCGAGATCGGATTGAACCTGGAGGATCTCCCGCTTGCCCTCCAGTACAACAAGCGGGACCTGACGAGCGTCCTCTCGGTCGAAGAGCTTGAGGCCGACCTCAACCGGGAAGGTGCTCACGAGAGCTACGAGGCGAGCGCGATCCTGGGACACGGAGTGTTCGAGACGTTGAAGGCCATCTCACGGCTCACGCTCCGGTCGCTCAAGAAGCGGATGCTCGGCGACGATCGCGCGACTCCGAAGACGACCGTCGCGGTCTCTTCGCCGCCCCCCGCGCGCGAGGCGCCCGCCGAGCTCCCCGCCACACAACCTCCCCCGCCGCGTACGACCGTCGCTGCACCGCTCCCCAAGACTTCTGCTCCCCCGAAAACCCGACCTGCGCCCGCGCCCGTGGAAGTGCTATCGGAGATCGAGTACGAGGACGCCGCCAGCGTGGAGCTTCACGCGCCCGTCGCAGCGGTGAGCGAAGAGATCTCCGACGTGTCTTTCGCCGAGACCAATGAGCCGCCCTCCGTCGGGGAAGGCGTCAAGCACGTCCGCGTCGGTTCGAACGTCGACATCCTCGCGGAGCTCGAAAGGCTCCGCAAGAATGCGACCTCGCTCTCTCCCGCGGCGCGTCCCGCACGGCGCGGCGGCGTTTCCGTGGACGACCTGCTCGCGAACAGCCTCAATCATCGGAAGGAAGTGAGCCGGGTCTTCGATCTCCGGGTTCCGCGCAAGGAGCTCGCCCAGGGCCAGCACGTGACCGTGAGCCTTCGCTTCGCCGACCGCAACGATCGGCCCATCGGAGAGCAGAGAGATTTCTCGGTGTCGCTCGAGTCCGCGCAGGACCTCGAGAAACTTCTTCTCAATCTGAAGTTCCAGATCTTCGGGAATTAGGTGACCGCGTCAGAATGACGCCGCTTCGCCGCTGTCTCGGGGAACACTCCTCACTCGCTTAAGCCGCGCGAACTGACAAGTTCTCTTTGCGGCCGCGCGGCCCATCCGCTGCTTCGCGAAAGCGGGCCTCGCGCGGACGCGCAACAGGGTCAATTGGCCCCGGTCTCCCGTCCTCCTTCCACCACACCGAAAAAAGCTTTTGCTTTTGGTTCAGCGAGGGGGGTACCCTCGTTCCAGATGCTTCCAAAGACATTGCTCCTCCGGGGGAGAGACTGTGTTCTGGTGTGTCTCGCGGCGGGATTGATCAGCTGTTCCGCCAATCCGGGCACGCGGTCCGCGAAGCGCGGGCCGACGCCGGCGTATCGGGCGATGACGAAGGCATCGAGCCTCTTCGATCTCGGCCGCGTCGCCGCGCTCTCGGGCGATTTCGACTGCGCGCACGAGTACTTCCGACAGGCAGTCGAGGCCCTCCGTCCGGCGGAAGGTCCGGCGCCCGCGGATCGGGAGCTGCTCGCGTTTTCCTACCAGCTCTACGAGAGTGCGCTGCGCTACGAGGCGCTGGCGGGTCCGGCCGAGGAAGCCGGGACCTCCGACGGACAGGTCGCCTCCGAGCTGAAGGAAATTGCCGACCCGAGCGCGACCGCGGAAGCGATCGTCCACGCGCAGGAGGCGGTGAGTTCCGACACCCTCGGCGTGACGTACGACGTCCCCATCACGATCAACGACGCCGTACTGAAGATCCTCGCGGCGTTCCAGAACAACCTCCACGGCGTCATCAGCCGCGGACTCGGCCGCTCCGGACGATACATGCCGATGATTCATCGGGTCTTCGAGGAAGAAGGGATCCCGAAAGACCTCGCTCAGATTGCGCTCATCGAGTCGTCCTTTCTTCCGCGAGCCCGGTCCCGGATGAGCGCGCACGGCATCTGGCAGTTCATGCCGCGCACGGGCCGGCAGTACGGCCTGACCGCGAACGGCGTCGTCGACGAGCGGAGCGACCCGGAGAAAGCGACCCGCGCCGCCGCCCGTTACCTCGGGTACCTCCATCAACTGTTCGACGACTGGTACCTCGCCATGGCCGCCTACAACGCGGGCGAAGGCAAGATCCTCCGGGCGATGCAGCGGACCGGCGCCCGCGACTTCTGGGAACTGGCGGCGTCCGGAGCGATTCGGCCGGAGACGCGCAACTACGTGCCGGCGTTCATCGCGTCCACTCTCATCGCCCGAAACCCGCTCCACTACGGGTTCGAGGTCGAGTACGAGGAGCCGCTCGAGTACGAAACTGTACTCCTCGACCGCCCGGTGCACTTGAAGAACCTCTCCGAGTCCGACGCATCGCTCGAGGGGTTGAGGCTCTTGAACCCCGAGCTGCAGACGCCGATCACTCCCCGTCAACCGGAGGGCTACGAGCTGAAGGTCCCGCCGGGTGCCCGCGCGAGCGTGCTCCTCGCCTTCGCCGGCGCGCCGACGGCGACGTTCCCGGTTGCGCGGCGGCGGCACGCTGTGCGGCGGGGTGAGACGCTCGCCCGCATCGCGAAGAAGTACCGGGTCTCGGTCGCCTCTCTGGCCTCGGTCAACGCTTTGTCCCGCAAGGCCCGACTCAAGAAGGGACGGGTCCTCGTAATTCCGGGCGGTCAGCGCGAATCGGTTCGGTATGCGTCGGTCAAGAAGCCGAAAAAGGGGCGAGCGGAGAAGACCCTCGTGGCTTCCCGCTCGAAGGGGAAGAGCACTCCGCGCCGTACGAGCTCCCGGCACTACAAAGTCCGAATGGGAGACACCCTCTACCGCATCGCGCTCAGACACGGCACGACGGTCGCGAGCCTTCTCGCGGTCAACAGCCTCCCGTCGCGGACGAAGATTCGACCGGGAGACCGACTGAAGATCCCGTCCCGGTAAACCCGGTCAGGGGTTCCCCGGCCCCCTTTTTCCCTTAGAATCCCCTGTCCTCATCGCGATCGGGCGCTCCTCGGCCGAGGAGGAGTTCATGCTCGCCCGCGTTCACTCTGCCGTAACCTCCGGTATCGACGCCCGCGTCCTCGATGTCGAGGTGGACGTTTCCGGAGGTCTCCCCTCTTTCACGATCGTCGGCCTGCCCGACCCGAGCGTCCGCGAAGCCCGCGAGCGCGTGAAGTCGGCGCTGCGCAACGCGGGGTTCCCGATCCCGTCCGGCGCAGTGACGGTCAACCTCGCTCCCGCCGGCTTCCGGAAGTTCGGCGCCTCGCTCGATCTGCCGGTGGCCCTCGCTCTGCTCGAGATCACGGGGGTGAAGCCGGCGGACCCGACGCCGCGCGTGTTCGTCGGCGAACTCGGCCTGGACGGCCAGGTCCGCCCCGTGCGGGGCGCTCTCTGTCTCGCGCTCGCGGCGCGCGACGGAGGCTTCGAGGAGATCGTGCTGCCGGCGGGCAACGCGGCGGAGGCCTCCGCCGTCGACGGAATCCGGGTGATCCCCGTTCGGTCGCTCGCGGCGGCCGTGGACCACGTCACGGGACGCCTCCGCATCGAGCCGTCCGCGTCGCCGGCCGCCGCGCCCCCGCCCCGACCGAGCCTCGATTTCGCCGAGGTAAAGGGACAGGCGGTTGCCCGCCGCGCGCTCGAGATCGCCGCAGCCGGCGGCCATCACGTGCTTCTCATCGGGCCGCCCGGCGCGGGCAAGACGATGCTCGCGCGGCGGCTCCCCTCCATACTCCCGCCGCTCTCGCGATCCGAAGCGATCGAAGTGACGAAGATCCACTCGGTCGCGGGAACGCATCCTGCCGGCAGCGGGTTGATCGACGCGCCGCCCTTCCGGGCGCCGCATCACGGCATCTCCGCGGCGGGGCTCGTCGGAGGCGGAGCGCGCCCCGCGCCCGGTGAGATCTCGCTCGCCCACCGGGGAGCGCTTTTCCTGGACGAGCTTGCCGAGTTCCGCCGCGACGTTCTCGAAGGGCTCCGTCAGCCGATCGAGGAAAAGCGAGTTTCGATCGTTCGAGTCGGCGGAGCGTGCTCCTTCCCCTGCGATTTCCTCCTGGTCGCGGCGATGAATCCGTGTCCCTGCGGGTTCCGGGGGGACGCCCGCCGCAACTGTCGGTGCGATCCCTCCGAGCGAATGCGCTACAGCCGGCGCCTCTCCGGGCCGCTGCTCGACCGGATCGATCTCCACGTTCCGCTTCCCGCCGTCCCCTGGTCCGATCTCGAGGGCGGCGCGGCCGAGAGCTCCGACGCCGTGCGGGAGAGGGTCGCCCGCGCCCGCGAGCGCGCCGCAGCGCGCCGGCCGGACCTCGCCGGATTCCGAAATGCCGACCTCTCCGCCGCCGACCTCGATCGGGCTTCAGCGCTCGAGCCGGCAGCGCAACGGCTTCTCGAAACCGCAGTCGACCGACTCGGGCTCTCGGTTCGCGCCCTCTATCGATCGCTCCGGGTCGCGCGGACGATCGCGGACCTGGGCGGCGCAGGGCGCATCGGCGCCGCGCATTTCGCTGAGGCCGTCTCCTACCG
>JBKJVY010000002.1:0-2590 GCA_046717185.1 Thermoanaerobaculia bacterium | reverse complement strand
CGGGGGGTGGGTCGATTTCGCGAGGCACGGCTTCGGCCCGATGGGTCTCGAGGACAGTGCAGTCGACGCGCTGGTGCGCAAAGTCGGCGACGAGGTCGGCGAGACTTCCACCGATTCGGACTGAGCGAGTGGTTCGCTCGGTCGATGCCTGCGGACTTCCGACTACAGAACCCGAGCAGTCGGTGCCCGTGTTTCCCTTCATCTTCAGGAAAACGGCAAGACCACGGCGACGGTGAAAATCGGCTCGTCCAAGTCGAGGTAGAGATCTCGGCCAAATGAGACCGGAAGAGGAGAACGCGGCGAAGGAGATTGCCTCGACTCCGGCTGCGCCCGGTCCCGCTGCGAAGGACCCGGTCTGCGGGATGACGGCTCGACCGGATAGTCCCCACCGCCTCGAGCATGCGGGGCGCCTCTATCTGTTCTGCAGCGCCGGATGTCTCACGAAGTTCCAGGCTGACCCCGGCCGGTATCTCGGTTCGACAACGTCTGCCGCGCCCGAGCGCACGCCTCCGCCGGCGGCGCCTGCCGGGGGCGACGCCAAGTACACGTGCCCGATGCACCCCGAAGTGCGCCAGCAAGGACCCGGGAGCTGTCCGAAGTGCGGGATGGCGTTGGAGCCCGCCGGCATTCCGACGCCAGCGACGAAGACCGAGTGGACCTGCCCGATGCACCCACAGATCGTTCGGGACAAGCCGGGCAACTGCCCGATCTGCGGAATGGCCCTCGAGCCCCGCACGGTGACGCTCGAAGAGGAAGAGAACCCCGAGCTCACGGACATGACCCGGCGTTTCTGGGTCAGCGCACTGCTCAGTATTCCCCTCCTCATCATCGCGATGGGTCACTTGATTCCGGGGGACCCGATCGGCCGTCTGCTCCCGCACGGCGTCCGCAATTTCGGCGAGCTCGCCATCGCCTCGCCGGTCGTCCTCTGGGGAGGTTTTCCGTTCTTCGTCCGGGCGTGGCAATCGATCGTCAATCGGTCGCTCAACATGTTCACGCTGATCGGACTGGGGGTCGGCGTCGCTTACGCCTACAGCGTGGTGGCGACCATCGCGCCGGACCTCTTCCCGCCGTCATTCCGCACCGAGATGGGGCAGGTCGGCGTGTACTACGAGGCCGCTGCCATCATCGTGACGCTCGTTCTGCTGGGTCAGGTCCTGGAGCTTCGAGCGCGCAGTCGAACCGGGTCAGCGATCCGGGCGCTTCTCGGCCTCGCGCCGAAGACCGCGCGCCGCATTCGTGAAGGCGGGGGTGAGGAGGACGTGCCGCTCGGGGACGTCCGCGTCGGCGACCGGCTGCGCGTCCGACCGGGCGAGAAGGTGCCGGTGGACGGACTCGTCGTGGAAGGCCGAAGCTCCGTGGACGAGTCCATGGTCACCGGTGAATCCATCCCGGTCGAGAAAGTATCCGGAGAGCGTGTGATCGGCGCCACCGTAAACGGGACGGGAGCCCTGGTGATGCGCGCCGAGCGGGTCGGCTCGGAAACGCTCCTCGCTCAGATCGTGCGGATGGTCGCCGAGGCGCAACGCAGCCGCGCGCCGATACAGAAGCTCGCGGACAAGGTCGCGGCGGTCTTCGTGCCCGCGGTCCTCGCAATCGCGGTTCTGACGTTCGTGATCTGGGCGATCTGGGGGCCCGCTCCGCGAATGGCCTACGCGATCGTCAACGCCGTTGCGGTGCTCATCATCGCGTGTCCCTGCGCACTGGGGCTCGCCACGCCGATGTCGATCATGGTCGCGGCGGGGAAGGGCGCAACGGCGGGGGTCCTCTTCAAGAACGCGGAGGCGATCGAGGTTCTCCGCGACGTGAACACGCTCGTGCTCGACAAGACCGGCACGCTGACCGAAGGCCGGCCGGGCCTTCACGCAGTCGAGGCCGCCTCCGGGGTGAAAGAGGCGGAGCTCCTCCGCCTGGCGTCGGGACTCGAAAGGGCGAGCGAGCACCCGCTGGCGGCCGCGATTGTGCGGGGCGCGGAGGGAAGGGGCATCCAGCCCGCGCACGCGGAGTCCTTCGAGTCGCGCACGGGTGCCGGAGTCGTGGGGCAAGTCGAGGGGCGCGCCGTGGCTCTCGGAAACCGTCGGTTGCTCGAGGAGCTGGGCGTAAAGACGGAGGGGCTGAACGAGAGGGCCGAGACGCTCCGGGCGGACGGAGCGACGGTCCTCTTTGCCGCCATCGACGGAAAGGCGGCAGGACTCCTGGCGGTCATCGACCCGATCAAGCCTTCGACACCGGAGGCCGTTCGTCGCCTTCAGGCGGAAGGGCTGCGCCTCGTGATGGTCACCGGGGACAGCCGGACGACCGCGGAGGCCGTCGCCGGCAAGCTCGGTCTCGACTAAGTGGTTGCCGAGGTCCGGCCCGAGCAGAAGGTCGAGATCGTGCGGCGGCTGCAGAGCGAGGGCCGCGTCGTCGCGATGGCGGGGGACGGGATCAACGACGCGCCCGCGCTCGCGCAGGCGAACGTCGGGATCGCGATGGGCACCGGCACCGACGTGGCGATGGTGAGTGCGGGCGTGACGCTCGTCAAGGGCGACCTGCGGGCGGTCGCCCGTGCCAGGCTGCTGAGCCGGGCGACGGTGCGGAACATCCGGCA
>JBKJVY010000001.1:0-8116 GCA_046717185.1 Thermoanaerobaculia bacterium | reverse complement strand
TCCACCGCGCTCCAAACGTGCTGAGCAGCTGCGCCCGCTCGTCCGGCTTCGACGCCGTGAGCACTTCGGCGGCGACGCGGTTCACCCACCCGTAGGAACCGTCCGGGTCCTCGTCGAAGATGTACCGAACGCCGAAGGGCGCCGCGGTCGCCGGGATCATCTCCTCGACCTGGACGCGCGCGAGCTTCGACATCGAGAGAGGTATCTGAGCCGGCGCGGTCCCGGTCTCGAGCGCGGAAAGCCCGGGGAGAAGCGGCGACACGTAGAGGCGGCCCGATGCGCCAAGTGCGTGGAGGAGCGCGGGCCGGCGCGCCAGGTCCTTGTGGTCAGCCGAAACGAAGAGCGGGAGCCCGGCCGGGAGCGCGAGCACCAGGGTCGCGAGAGCAAGGGCGTGGCCCGTCCCGCGCGAAGGACGGCGGGAAAAGACGACGATCCCCGCGAGGAAGGCCGCGACGGCGCCGAAGATCGCGTCTCCGCGGAAGACGCGACGGATCGTCGGGAGAAGCTCATTTGCCGGAGCGGCGAGGCCGCCGAGGTGCGGCCGAGCGACCCGGTCGAGGAGCCCGTTCTCGCCCGCGGCGAAGAACGCGAACGCGAAGACCGCGAGCACCAGGCCGAGAAAAACCGCCTCCCGGCCGCCGCCGCGCCGGCGACGGAGCGCGTCCACTCCGAAGCCCGCGAGGAGTGCGACGCAGAGCGCCGTCAGGAGGTAGAACTTGATCGGGTATCGCAGCCGCCGGAGAAACTCCGCCGAATACAGGAGACGGTAGAAGGGAAGCGCGAAGCCGAACGAGAACGCGAGCGTGACGACGGCGCCCGCCGCGAGAAAGATCGTGCGGCGCGACCAGAACGCGCGCCGCGCCGCGGCGGCGAGGACGACGAGGAGCGGCAGGACGCCGAACGTCACCGACCAGATATAAACGAGGTCCCCCTCGTGGAGCCGGTGCTGCCAGTGGGCGCCCGCGCCGAGCGAGCCCGGGTCCCCCCCGAATCGGGGGAAGAGCCACTCGACCATCTGCCACGGCGCGAACGGGGAGGCCCCGAACGCGCGCGCCGAGTAGAGGTGCTGTCCCCGGAAAGTCAGCCGGACGATCTCTCCGAGCGGCAGGAGAAGCGGCGCGGCCACTCCGAGACCGATAAACGCCGCCAGAATCCCGCCCCCCGCGAGGCGGCCGGCCCGGGCGAGCCGGTCGCCGCGCGAAGCGAGCCACGTCGCCGCTGCGAGCGCGGCCGCGAAGACGCCGGTCAGGAGCGAGATCGCCGGCTCTCCGGCGAGGAACTGGAGCCCGAAGCCGAGTCCGGTCGCGGCGGCGGCGAGGATCCGGCTTCGCCACGTTTCGGCCCGCGCGAGGTCGAGCGCCGCGGCCGCGCACCACGGCAGCCAGGCCGCCGCCGGCCCGGCGTTCGCGAACGCCGACGAGTAGGAGAGCATCGTGCCGGAGAACGCGTACGCGACCCCGCTGAAGAAAGCGCCCCCCTCCGAGAGGCCGAGCCGCGAACCGAGCGCCCGCGCTCCGAAACAGGCCCAGAGAACGTGGAGGAGGTAGTGGAGGTTGAAAGACGACGCGGGCGGAAGGACTTTTTCGAGGAGCAGCGTCGGGTAGAGGAGCACCGCGTTCGGGTTCGCGAGGAGCGGCTGTCCCCCCGATGCCGTCTCGTTGACGAAGGGGGCCTTTCCCGAAGAGACCATGTCCATGGCGACGCGGCGCCAGGGCCAGTGCGTGATGTGGGCGTCCCGGAAGACGAGCCGGCGTGACCCGATGATCTCGGGAACGAGCGGCAACGAGAAGAGAATCGCGACCGCGAGGCCGGAGAGCAAGGCGCGGCCCTGTCGAGACATTCCGCGATTGTAAGTTCGATCAACCCTTACACTTGGGGCCTTGAGCCCGAATCGCGCGTGCGCGGTCGTTGCGACTCCGGGTCGGCTTCTGCGGGCGACGATCTATGGCAACTACTCCGGTCTCGACCCGCGCGCGAGGAGCTCCGCCGCTCCGCGCGAGTGACTCAGGACTTCGGACTCGGCACGATCTCGAAAACCTTCCACCGCGCAACGAACCGCCCGCCCCTCATGATGCCGGTGCGCGAAGAGTAGATCAGCCGGAACGACTGCAGCGCTGGGACGGTGAGGCCGGGCAGTTCCGCACCCGCCCCGTCGAAGTCGTAGAGCCGCGACTGCAGGGTCGCGAAGTACGCATCCGTCGGCGCGGGGCCGGCGTCGGTCGGCGTGAGCAGCGGCTTGCGTCCCAGATATCCGGCGTAGTCGTTCATCCTCGGGACGAGGTCCGTCGCGACGACCCAGCGCGCGCGATGGCGTGCCGCGATCTCGAGCGCCTCCCGCTCCGTCGGGGCGAGGAAGAACCGGATCGAGTCGAGGAATCCATACCCGAAGTTGTTCGCGACGACCGGTTGCTCCGTTTCGTAGAGGAGGAAGTGCCCCATGGACCAGGGAGCGATGACCGAGGGCGCTCGGGCGAGCGCGGGGGGATACGGCGGAGGATCGAGCAGTCGCGGGTCGTACGGATCGACGGCGCGCGGTAGCGTCTGCCGCATCCAGGCGAGCGTGGCGAAGAGGTCGGAACCCGGGACGTGCTCGGCGCGCACCTCTTCGCGGATCCCGGGCGCCATCGGGAGGGCGATCGCGAGGGCGACCGCCGCGGCGACGAGGGTGCGGGACGGGCGCCTGGCGCGCGTCGTCCGACGCCGGATCCGAGCCGCGACGAATCGCGCGGCGTCGACGAGCGCGAGGGCGCAGAGGGGGACGGCGTAGTAGACGTTCACCCGCTGGGAGAGCGCGAGGAAGAGAGTGACGACGCCCCACACGACGAGTCCGGCGTGAACGCCCGGGCGACGCCCGGCGATCGCCCGGCGCGCCCAGGCGAAGATCGCGAACGGAGTCAGGAAAATCGCGAGAGAGAGTTGCCTGACCGGGAGCCCCGCTCCGTCGGCGAAGAGCGGCCGCGCCTCGAAGATGCCCTTCAGCCACGCGCTCGGGTACGAGACGTAGCCGGCGCTTCCGGTGACCTCCTGCGTGCGGCCCGCGACGTAACCGATCCCTCCCGAGAAACTGCGGGCGAGATCGGGTGTGTACGGAAGAACCGCGACGGCCGCGAGCGCGAGGAAACCCGCGCGCAGGAGGAGGCCTCGCGGCGACAGGCAGCCCCGGCTGTACCCGAGGGCGGTGTCGAGCAGCGTCAGGCCCGCGGCGAGCGCGGCGAGGAAGAGCGGTTGGAAGAAGCCGAACGATACGTACGTGAAGGGCATCGTGAGCCCCTTCGTCCAGGCGGCGGTCGCCGCGCCGACGATCGCGGCCGGCAGAGCAAGCGTCAGGAGGGCGGCCCGGAAGACAACGCGCCGGGTCCGGAGCGACTCGAGGAAGAGCGCGAGCGCGAAGATCGCGCCCCAATAGATTGCGCCCTGCCACGCGAGCACGGCGAGGGCGAGCGCGACCCCGGCGACCGCTTCGCGCCGCGCGTTGCCGGGCGCGGCCGGGCTTTCGCGACTCGCGAGGTACGCGACCAGGGCGGCGAGCCCAAAGAAGGACTCCGCGACGTGCTGCTCGACGTGGCCGTACTGCGACCAGAGAATGTGGGCGGGAGAGAGCGCGACGAAGAGCGCGGTGACCGCGCCGCCGGTCGCGCCCGAGTGGCGCCGGCCGAGGAACCCCGCCGCAATGATCGCGCCCGCGGCGAAGAGGAGCGGTACCCACGCGGCCTCTCGCTCGATCGCCTCGCCGGGCGCGTCCGCGCCGTGAAGGAGCCGCGCGGGCAGGGCGAGCGAGAGGTCGAAGAGCGGAGGCCAGATTCCGACGCCGCCGGACGGGAAGTTCATGAGCGGGTCGAAAAGGATCGTGCGCGGGAAGTGCGCGACCGCGAATCGCGCGCGCCGCAGGTGGTAATAGTCGTCGGACGAGACGGCCCGGGTCCGCGCTCCGTCCTGGAGCTGCCGGTAGGTGGAGAGTCGGAGAAGGGTGCCGAACGTGAGCGCCGCCGCGAGGCCGAGGAGGAAGACCGCTCGGCGGCGCGCCATCGAGGACATTATGAAGAAGTAGCCGTGCGGTTCCCTTTCCGCTGTCATTCCGAGGCCCGAAGGGCCGAGGAATCTCCAGATCCCTCGCCGCCAGCGGCTCGGGATGACAGCGGGGATACCTCCTCGCTCGCTTATCATTGTGGGACACCGTGAAGCTCTCCGTCCTCATCCCCGTCTACAACGAAGCGCGCACGATCGAGGAGATCCTGACTCTCGTCTCCAGCGTGCCGATCGAGAAGGAGATCCTCGTCGTGGACGACGGGTCGGTGGACGGGACGCGGGAAATCCTGAAGCGCTGGGACGGGAAAAACGGCGTGCGCGTGATTCTTCACCCCCGCAACATGGGAAAAGGCCGGGCGGTCCGGACTGCCCTTGACGCGGCGTGCGGCGAGATGCTCGTGATCCAGGATGCGGACCTCGAGTACGACCCGGCCGAGTATCCCGTTCTCCTCCGCCCAATCGAAAGGGGGCGCGCGGACGTCGTCTACGGCTCCCGCTTCAGCGGCAGCTCCGAGCGGCGGGTCCAGTTCTTCTGGCACACGGTCGGGAACCGGCTGCTGACTCTCATATCGAACGTCGTGACCAACCTGAACCTGACGGATATGGCCACCTGCTACAAGGCGTTCCACCGCCGGGTGGTGCCCTCTCTCGACCTCGAGTCGAAGCGGTTCGGCGTTGACGCCGAGTTCACGGTGAAGGTCGCGCGTGGCGGCTTCCGCGTTTTCGAGGTCCCCGTGTCGTATTACGGGCGATCCCAGGCCGAGGGCAAGAAGATCCGCCTGAAGGACGGGTTCTCCGCTCTCGGCGCGCTCGCCAGGTACGCGCTCGCACCGCGGCGGGAGAGGCCGGCCGAGGCCGCGGTGCCGCCGGATCGCGCGTCCACCCCCGACGCGCCGGCCAGGGGGAAGCCGGCCTGAACGAGGCCCCACCGGAGCTTTCCACCCGGTGAGCCGCGGAGGCGTTCTCGCGGCCGTGGCGGCCGCAGGGCTCGTTCTTCTCTCGCTCCTCCTCGTTCGGGATCACACGCGCGACGACTCGCTCTCGGCCGACGAGCCGGTCCACATCCTGTCCGGATGGTTCGGAGTGCACGGCCGCACTGCGATCGTGAACATCGAGCACCCGCCCGTCGCGAAAGTCCTTGCCGGCCTCGCGCTCGGGACGCTGCCGATTCCGCCGCCTCCCTCGGATGTCCCGATGGGGACGAGCTTCACCGACTACGGGCACGCGTTTCTCTTCGAGAACGTCGTTGCCGCGGACCGCATCGCCTCCGCCGCGCGCGCACCGTTCCTCGCCGTTCTCGCGCTCCTGCTGCTGCTCGTCTTCGCGGCGGCCAGGTCGCGCTACGGCGCGGCAGCCGGGCTCTTCGCGCTCGCGATCGTCGCTCTCGACCCGACCTTCGTCGCCCACGCGGGCATCGTGCACACCGACGTCGGCGCGGCGGCCGGTTTCCTCGGGACGGTGCTCGCCTGGGAGGCGGCCCGCCGCCGCCCGACACCCCTTCACGTCGCCGTGGCCGGCCTTGCGCTCGGCCTCGCGCTCGCGACGAAGTTCTCGGCGGTCCTCCTCGTTCCGATCCTGCTGCTGCAGAGCCTTTTCGCCGCGCGGCGGGAACCGAGGCCGGGGAAAGCCGTCCTCGGCGGGGTTCTGAGGCTCGCGGCAGCGGGCGTCGTCGCGCTTCTCGTGATCCTCGCCGTTTACGCGCCGCTGACGGCGCGAATGAACCCGGAGCACCAGCGCCTCGTGATCCACGAGATGGTGGCGGGACGCGGGGCGCCCCGGCTGTCCGCCGCCATCGAGTCGCTCGTGCCGGTCTCCCGCCCGCTCGCCCACTACGCGGGCGGGCTCGCGTCGGTCATCCGACAGAGCTCGGTGGGAGGCGGCGTGAACTTCCTGGGCGGCCGGGCGTCGGTCGAGGGATTCCCGTTCTACTTCTTCGTCGCTTTCTTGCTCAAGAGCACGCTGGCGTTCCTCGTCGTCACCGGGCTCGTGATTGCCCTGTTTCTCCGACGTCCCCGTTCGCTCTCGGAGGAGGCGCGGCTCTTTCTCCTTCCGGTCGCGGTCCTCTTCGTCGCTTCGATCGGCTCCGCGTACAACATCGGGATCCGCCACATGCTCCCGGTCTACCCTTTCCTCGCGCTGGCGGGCGCGGCCCTTTTCGCGCGCGTCGCCGCGGCGGCCGGAAGCGGCGGGAAGCGGAGGGCCGCGGCCGCCGCCTTCGCGCTCCTTCCCGTTCTCTCCGGCTGTGAGCTCCTGCGGATCCATCCGCACGAGCTCTCGTACTTCAACGCCTTCGCCGGAGGGCCGGAGCGCGGCCGCGAGATTCTCTCCGACTCGAACGTGGACTGGGGGCTCGACTTGAAGCGTCTCGCCGCGGAGCTCGCGCGCCGGGGGGTCACCGATCCGACCGTCGTGTACTTTGGCGGCGACGACGTCCCGGCCCGGATCGGCGTTCCCGACTTCGCCGCCGAGCCGCGGGTTCGCGGGCGGCTCGTGGCGATCTCGGCCTTCCACCTCGCCGTCGGGCCGGAGTTTCACGACTACCACGGCGAGCGCGAGATCGCCGCCGCCCTGCGGAAGCTCAAAAGCGAGATCGCGGCGCGCGGGCGCCCGTCGGGGAGGGTGGGGTTCTCGATGTATCTTTTCGACCTTCCAAACGAGAATCGAGAGGCGCGATGAAGCTGTCGGTGGTGATGCCCGTTTACAACGAAGCCGAGACGATCAGCGAGATCGTCGCGCTCGTGCTCGCCGTGCCCATCGAGAAGGAAATTCTCATCGTGGACGACGGGTCAACCGACGGCACCCGCGAGATCCTCCGGGAAATGGACGGCAAGGACGGCATCCGCGTCTTCCTCCAGCCGAAGAACCAGGGCAAGGGCGCGGCGGTCTCCGTCGGCTTCCGCTTCGCGACCGGGGACGTCGTCGTGATCCAGGACGCCGACCTCGAGTACGACCCGCGCGAGTATCCGAAGCTCCTCGAGCCGATCGAGAACGGTCACGCCGACGTCGTTTACGGCTCCCGGTTTCTCGGCGGCGGAGCGCGGCGCGTCCTCTACTTCTGGCACACCATCGGAAACCGGTTCCTGACGCTCGCTTCCAACATGTTCACGAACCTGAATCTGACCGACATGGAGACCTGCTACAAGATGTTCCGCCGCGAGGTCGTCCAGTCGCTGACGATCGAGTCGCGCCGTTTCGGGATCGAGCCGGAAATCACCGCGAAGGTCGCGCGCCGGGGATATCGGATCTACGAGGTCCCGATCTCCTACTACGGCCGGACGTACGACGAGGGCAAGAAGATCGGCTGGAAAGACGCCGTCTCGGCTCTCGTAACGATCGTGAAGCACGGCTCCCGCGAGACCGAGGACCCCAAGAACGTCGGGCACGTCACTCTGATGCGGATGGCGAGGTTGGAGCCGTACAACCGCTGGCTCGTCTCGCGATTCGAGAAGGCGGTCGGGCGTCGCGTCCTCGAGATCGGCGCCGGCTTCGGCAACATCACGAAGCACCTGAAGGGGCGCGAACTCGTCATCGCGTCCGACCTCGACCCGGTCGCGCTCGAGCACCTGAGGGGGACGTTCCGCGACGACCGGGGGGTGCGCATCGCCTCTTACCGCTTCCCGCTCGACGCCACCGCGCTCGCGGAGATCCGCGCGACACGAATCGACACGATCGTCTGCCTGAACGTGCTCGAGCACATCGAGGACGACCGGGCGACGCTCACCGACATGTACTCCCTCCTCGAGCCGGGCGGCCGGCTCGTGCTCCTCGTGCCGGCTTTCGCAAGCCTTTACAGCAGCCTCGACGTGCACCTGCGGCACTTCCGCCGTTACGAGAAGGTCGATCTCGTGCAGAAGGTCCGCGAAGCCGGGTTTACCCTCGACGACGTTCGTTTCGCCAACCGGCCGGGCATCTTCGGATGGTGGCTGAACGGGAAGGTCCTGCGCCGCCGGGTGCTGCCTCGCGGTCAGCTTCTCGCGTTCAAGTTCCTCATGCCGCTCTTGAGAAGGGAAGAGAAGCGCCCGCCGAGCGCGGGTCTTTCGCTCATCGCGATCGCGACGAAAGCGGGAGGCGAGCGGACGGCTCCTTCAGT